>CAXNKP010000017.1:0-13762 GCA_964202815.1 Stagnihabitans sp.
ATGACGGGTCGGTGGCACTGAATCAGGCGATTCGCCAAATGAAAGAGGCGGGCTGTTCCGTCTTGATCATGGCGCATCGCCCTGCTGCCATTCAGGAATGTGAAATGTTGCTGGTTTTGGAAGACGGCGCCCGCCGAGCCTTTGGCCCGCGCGATGCCGTCTTGAAGGAAATGGTCAAGAACCACGCCGAAATTGCCAAAACCCCCGCAGCAGGAGGTGTGGCATGACACAACTGCCCCCCGCAAACGACGGCCAAATCCCCGCCGCTTCGCAAGGTGCCGCTGTGCCCGCCACAGCCTCTGCCACCGCTTTGGCCAAGGTGGCCGCGACGGCGCTGGATCAGCCGCGCACCGCGGCGGTGGCCAAGCCTCCAATGACCGCCGCGCCCAGCGCTGCGACATGGTCGGCGCGTCAGCCGATCTGGACGGGAATTGTCACCATTGCCCTGTTGATCGCCTTTTTTGGCGGATGGGGGATGTTGACCACCATCTCTGGCGCGGTCGTGGCCCCCGGTGTGGTTCAGGTGGAACAAAACCGCCAAGTCGTCCAACATCCCGACGGCGGCGTCGTCGCCGAAATCGCCGTGCAAGAGGCGCAGACAGTGAAATCTGGCGACCTGCTTATCCGGCTGGACGGGGCCCAGATCAAAGCAGAACTGACCATTGTTGAAGGACAATTGTTTGATGCCATGGCCCGCAAAGCCCGGCTGGAGGCTGAGCGTGACGATTTGACCGAACTTGTCTTTCCCACCGAACTGACAGGCCTGGCCGCCACCCGCTCCGATGTCGCCGAACAGATCGAAGGGCAAAAGCGCCTGTTTATCGCCCGTCTGGAAACCCAAAACGCCCAGATCGACCAGTTGGGCCAAAGGCTTGACCAGATCGCCTCGCAGGGGGAAGGGGTCGCGGCGCAAATGGCATCGCTCAACGACCAGATAGGCCTTTTGCAACCTGAAATCTCCGATCAGCAAACCTTGCTGGACAAGGGATTGGCCCAATCTGCCCGCATCATGGACTTAAAGCGCGAAATGGCGCGGCTGGATGGCAACCGGGGAGAGTTGCAATCAAACCTTGCGCAAGCCGATGGCAAGGCCACAGAAACCAAACTGCAAATCCTGCAAATCAAATCGGCGCGCCGCGAAGACGCAAATGCCCAGTTGCGCGACATGGGCGACAAGACCTTGGAACTGGCCGAACGCCGCCGCGCGCTGACAGAACAGGTCAACCGGCTTGAGATCCGCGCGCCGGTGTCGGGGATCGTGCTAGGCTTGGCAGTGACGACGCCCCAGTCCGTGATCCGTCCCGCCGACCCTATTTTGTATATCATCCCGCAAGATCGCCCGCTGATCATCATCGCCCAAATCCCGCCGATTCATGTGGATGAGGTGCATCTGGGCCAAGAAGTGCAGGTGTCATTTGCCGCCTTTTCGGCCCGCACCACGCCGCAATTGGCGGGTACCCTGACCACGATTTCAGCCGATGCCATGACTGATCAGGCCACCCAGCAAAGCTTTTATCGCGCCGAAATCACCTTAGAGGCAGGCGAGATGGCCAAACTGAAGGACGACAAGCTTGTGCCGGGCATGCCTGTACAGGCGTTTATCGGCACGGGCGACCGCACGCCCATGGCCTATCTGCTCAAACCCTTCACCGATTACTTCCACATGGCCCTGCGCGAGAATTGAGCGGTGCGCCAACGCCGTCTTTACCCTGTCACGGGCAGGGCGTAGCTTGGCGGCTAGGGGAATGCGATCCGCTCTTTTTGCCCGCTTTTTGGAGGAATCATGTCTGCCATCGAAACACGCCTGACGGCCCTTGGTGTTACCCTGCCTGACGCCCCGGCGCCTGCCGCCAATTATATGCCCTTCGTGCAAGTGGGCAACCAAGTCTATATCTCGGGCCAGATCAGCCGTGATGCCGCGGGGGGGTTGATCACCGGCAAACTGGGCGCCACCTTGGACGTGGTGCAGGGGGCAGAAGCCGCCAAGACCTGCGCCATTGCCCTGCTGGCCCAGTTGAAAGCCGCATGTGGTGGCGACCTTGACCGTGCCGTGCGGGCCATCAAATTGGTGGGTTTTGTCAACTCTACCACCGATTTCGTTGACCAACCCAAGGTGATCAACGGCGCATCAGATTTTCTTGTCGCCGCAATGGGAGAGCCGGGCCGCCACGCCCGTTCCGCGATTTCTGCCGGGTCCTTGCCGCTGGGCGTGGCCGTTGAAATCGAAGCCATCTTCGAGGTGCGCTAAGATGCGCACGCCGCTGCCCTCGGCCTTTCTGCGCGGCCCGATCGCCCACCGCGCCCTGCATGACCGCGCCCGCCGGCGGATCGAAAACTCTGCCTCGGCCATTCGGGCTGCGCGTGCTGCGGGCTATGGGATCGAGATTGATTTGCAATTGTCGGCCGACGGCGTGGCCATGGTTTTTCACGACGAGGATCTGGGCCGCTTGACGGATGAGGACGGCCCGCTTAACGCCCGCAGCGCTGCCGAACTGGGCCGCATCAAGCTGACAGGGTCGGATGACACAATCCCTACCTTTGCCCAAGTCTTGTCACTGATCGGCGGTGCTGTGCCGCTGTTGGTGGAGATTAAGGACCAAAGCCTGACCATGACGCAAACCGATGGCAGGCTGGAACAGGCCACCGCCCGCGATCTAGAAAGCTATTCCGGCGAAGTGGCGCTGATGGCGTTTAACCCCGATTCGGTAGCCCACATGGCACGGCTTTGCCCGAACCGCGCGCGCGGATTGACCACCGCTGCTTATGATACCGATTGGGGCGCATTGAGCGCCGCCACTTGCGATACGCTGCGCGATATCCCCGATTACGACCGCACGCTGTGTTCTTTCATCAGCCATGAGGCGCGCGATTTGCACCGCCCACGCGTGGCCGAACTTAAGGCGCAGGGCGCTGCCATTTTGTGCTGGACCATCCGCTCGCCCGAGACCGAGGCCGAAGCGCGCAAAATCGCCCAGAACATCACATTTGAAGACTACGCCGCCCCGTTCCCCGCTTGACGCCCCCCCGCACCGCGCCATCATACCGTGTGATGGAGGCGCGGATGACCTATGAAATAGCCCTGCTGAGCGGAATGGCCGAAATCCAAGCTGCCGATTGGGACGGTTTGGCCAATCCTGAAGGCGGCGTTCCGGTCGACCCCTTTACCACCCACCGCTTTCTTCTGGCGTTGGACAGGTCGCGATCAACTGGGAAGGGCACAGGGTGGCAGACGCGGCCGCTGGTGTTAACCCAAGACGGCATTTCGGCAGCAGCCATGCCGCTTTATGTGAAATCTGACAGCCAAGGCGAATACATCTTTGACCATGGCTGGGCGCAGGCCTTTGAAAACGCGGGCGGCACCTATTACCCCAAACTGCAATCGGCAGTGCCCTTCACCCCTGCCACGGGCCGGCGCTTTCTGGGCGATGCCGCTTTGGCCCCACTGCTTTTGGACGCGGCGATTGGGTTGACAAAAGACAACGGCCTGTCGTCGCTTCACATCACTTTTTGCACGGCGAAGGAGGCGGCGGCGCTGGCAGGCCATCAAGGCACATTGCACCGTATTACCCAGCAATTTCACTGGGAAAACAAGGACTACCCCAGTTTTGACGTCTTTCTGGGCGATCTCTCCTCGCGCAAGCGCAAGATGATCCGCAAAGAGCGTGAAACAGCGCAGGGCCATGGCCTGACGATCCTTATGATAACGGGGGAAGACATCCAGCCCCAACATTGGGACGCGATGTGGACGTTTTACCAAGACACCGGCAGCCGCAAATGGGGCACGCCTTACCTGACCCGCGCCTTTTTCGATGAACTGCATGACACGATGCGCGGCGATGTTTTGCTGTGTCTGGCCTTCGACGGCGATCGCGCCGTGGCGGGGGCCTTGAACTTTATCGGCCGCGAAACACTGTTTGGCCGCTATTGGGGCTGCACGGAAACCTATTCGTGCCTGCATTTCGAACTGTGCTACTATCAAGCTATCGACTGGGCCATTGCCCACGGCCTACAACGGGTCGAGGCGGGGGCGCAGGGCGAACACAAACTGGCGCGCGGCTACCTGCCCACCCCCGTGCATTCGCTGCACTTTATGGCCGACCCTGCCTTTGCCAAAGCCGTTTCGCGCTATCTTGACCAAGAACGCCGTGCTGTGGATGAAGAGATCGAGGTGCTGACCGCCTATGGCCCCTTCCGCAAGACAGAACAGGACGAAAAAGATTAACCTTGAAAGGGCCACCCCATGGCAAACCTGCTGACCCAAGCCGAACGCACCGCTTCTCTGCCAGCTTTGGGCGATACGGGCTGGGGGGCTGTGCCTGACCGCGACGCCATCCGCAAAGTGTGGAAGTTCAAAAGCTTTATCGAGGCTTGGGGATTTATGTCACGCGTAGCACTTATTGCCGAAAAGATGAATCACCATCCGGAGTGGTCCAATGTCTACAACGTGGTCGATGTCACCCTGACCACGCATGACTGCCAAGGGCTTTCTGACCTTGATATGATTCTGGCCACCCGATTGGACGGGCTTGCGCCGGGCGCCCAAATCCAACGCGACCATTCTGAGCCGATCACCTGCCTGTGCCAAGACCGTGCGGTCACGGGACTATAATTCCAGCAGTTGCGCGGCCATTTGCACCCGCGCTTGGCAGGTGGCACGTGGGCGACCCGGCCATGGATCAGTTTTGATGGCACCGTGACCGCACCGCCCCCAACCTTGCCTGACACCAAGATTGATCAACTGCACACAAACAACGCCAGCATTGGGTGGCCGGTTTGATCGATGGCCCAAAAAAACCAGAATGGCGGGCAACTGCCCACCATTTTCGTTTTTCAACGTTCCAGATCAGTGGATCACATCGCGTCCAGCAGGCCTTCGCCAGCCGAGATCGAACATGCACCGGGATTATCCTCGACGTTCAGCACCTTGACCACGCCGTCCACAGCGTGCAGCGCATAGCGCAGCGACCGGGGCGCGCCGCGCACAAAGCCTGCGGCAAAATCCAAGCCCAGCGCTTTGGTGAAAGACGCATCCGGATCGGATGCCATCACGATGCCTGCAGGGGTGGCGCCAGTCGCCTCTCCCCAAGCTTTCATCACAAAGGCATCGTTAACCGACACGCAGATGATCTCGGTTACGCCTTTGGCTTTGAACTGGTCCATCGTGCGGATGAACGACGGCACATGGGCTGTCGAACAGGTGCCGGTATAGGCCCCCGGCAAACCAAAGATCACCACGGATTTGCCCGCCAGCCGTTCGGCCATGGCAATATCGCTGATCCCGTCGGTGCCTGCCACCATCAAGGTGCCGGCTGGAACTTTATCGCCCACTGTAATCGTCATTCTTGAACCCTCGCGCGTTGCGTTTCGTTGGAAGCCAGATATAGGCTGGCCATGGGTTTTCGACCAGTGGGGGAATGATGCAACAAGTGGTAATCGTGGGGGGTGGGCAAGCGGGGGCTGCGGCGGCAGCCAAGTTGCGCGCCTTGGGATTTACCGGATCGCTTACGCTGATCGGGGCCGAGACCGCCCCCCCCTATCAGCGCCCCCCGCTTTCCAAGGCCTATCTTATGGGCGAGATGGAAGAAGCCCGCCTTTGGCTGCGCGCCCCCGAGTTTTGGGCCGAGGCGCAGATTACCTTAAAGCTGGGCACTGCGGTGACGGCGATCGACACCGCAGCGCAGACCGTGATTTTGGGCGATCAGGTGCTGGGCTATGACGCCTTGATCTTGACCACAGGCTCTACCCCGCGCCGCCTGCCCGCCGAGATTGGCGGCGAACTGGGCGGCGTTTACGCCGTGCGCACCTTGGCCGATGTCGATGCGATGCGGCCAGAGTTTGTCGCAGGACGGCGCTTGGTGATCATCGGGGGTGGTTATATCGGGCTGGAAGCCGCCGCCGTGGGCCGCAAACTGGGGCTAGAGGTGACAGTGATCGAAATGGCCCCGCGCATCTTGCAGCGCGTTGCAGCACCGGAAACATCCAGCTATTTCCGCAAGTTGCACCAAGATCATGGGGCGAAGGTGCTTGAATCGACGGGGTTAGAACGGCTGTTGGGCGACACCCATGTCACCGGCGTGCGCCTGAAAGATGGCAGCGAATTGCCCGCCGATTTCGTGATTGTGGGCGTGGGCATCACCCCCAACACCGCCGAAGCCGCTGCCGCTGGCCTTGTCATCGACAACGGCATTCGCACCGATGCGCAGGGCCGCACCTCAGCCAGCAATGTCTGGGCCTCTGGCGATTGCGCGAGTTTTCCGCTGAACGGGGTGCAAATGCGGATGGAATCGGTGGGCCATGCGATCCAGCATGCCGAACTTGTGGCCGAAAACATTCTGGGGGCGGCGCAAGATTATGTGCCGGCACCTTGGTTCTGGTCAGACCAGTACGACACAAAGTTGCAGATCGCAGGGCTGAACGCGGGCTATGACCAGATCGTCACGCGCGGGCCAGAAGGCGAGGCTGTCAGCTTTTGGTACCTAAAGGCGGGGGATTTGATCGCCGTTGATGCGATGAACGACAGCCGCGCTTATATGGTGGGCAAACGCCTGATCGAATCAGGCCGCACCCCCGATATGGCCCGCGTGGCCGACCCCGCCACCGACTTGAAAGCCCTGCTGAAGGGATGAGGATCATTGGCGGCCAATGGCGTGGCTTGCACTTGGCCGAGGTGGGCGCGGGCGACCCCAAGGCGCAGTTGCGCCCCACCTCTGACCGCGTGCGCGAGGCGATTTTCAACCTGCTGATCAATGGCCGCCACGGCGATCTGGTGACAGGGCGGGTTGCGCTTGACCTCTTCGCCGGAACCGGCGCCTTGGGGCTAGAGGCGCTGTCGCGGGGGGCAATCGCGGCCACTTTGGTTGAAAATGGCCGCACGGCGCAAAGCTTGATTGCGCAGAACATCGCCAAAATGCGGGTGCAGGCCCAAGTCACCGTCTTACCGCGCGATGCCACCAAACTTCCCGCTGCCGCCACGCCCTTTACCCTGATCTTTCTTGACCCGCCCTATGGCAAGGCCCTTGGCGAAGCCGCCTTGCAATCTGCCCGCACCCAAGGCTGGATCGCCCCCGATGCCATTGTGGTCTGGGAAGAGGGCAGCGCCCCGGCCCCACCGCAAGGCTTTGCGATGATTGACCAAAGGCGCTATGGCGACACATGGGTGACCCTGTTAAAGCTAAAGCCATGACGCCAAAGGCGGTGATTTTCGATTGTGATGGCGTGCTGGTGGATTCAGAGGTGATCGCCTTTGATCTGCTCACCAGTGATTTAGCCACCCATGGCCTAAACTTGCCCCGCGCCACGTTGGAAAAAGAATTGATCGGGCTGACCCTAGCTGGTGTCGCCGCCAAAGCCCGGATCCTTGGCGCGGATTTGCCCGAGGCTTGGGTGAACGATTTCTACGCCAGCCTTTATGCGCGGCTTGAACAGGGCGCGCCCTTGGTGCCCGGTGTGCTGACGGTTCTGGATGCGCTGGACACGGCCGAAATCCCCTATGCCATCGGCTCTAACGGCAGCCCGCGCAAGATGCAGATTACCTTGGGCCAACACACGGGCCTGATCGACCGCTTTGGCGGGCGGATCTTTTCGGGGCAAGATATGCCGCGCCCCAAACCCTTTCCCGATGTCTTTTTGCACGCCGCCCGCGCGATGGCGGTTGATCCTGCAACTTGTGTGGTGATCGAAGACAGCCCAACCGGCGCGCGTGCTGCGCGTGCCGCCGGTATGCGCTGCATGGGCTATGCGCCACACCACACGGCAGAGCTTTTGGCCGAAGGGGCAGAACCCTTCACCAGCATGTTCGACCTGCCCCGCCTGTTGGGCCTGATCTAACGCGCGTCTTCCAAGATCAAATCCGCCCCGCGCCAGCCCATCATCATTGACGGCGCATTGGTGTTGCCTGCGATCAAATTGGGAAAAGCCGAAGCGTCGCAAACCCGCAGCCCTTGCACGCCGCGCACCCGCAACCGCGCATCCAGCACCGATGTGGCCGCGTCAGCCCCCATCCGGCAGGTGCACGACGGGTGATAAACCGTGCCAGAGCGCGCGCGGAAATCGGCGATCAGGTCATCGTCGCTTTGCACTTGCGGGCCGGGGCGCAACTCTTCTTCGATCCAGCGGGAAAAGCTGGGCTGGCTGGCGATTTTGCGCAGGAACTTCACCGCCAGTAGCATTTCATCTACATCATGCTGGGTCGAAAACGCGTTGGCCACGATCTTTGGGTGCTGCAACGGATCAGGGCTTTGCAACCTGATGTGGCCTCGGATGGTGGGGCGGCAGTTTGACAGGCCGATGGACAGGCCTTGGAACGGGTCGGGGGTCAGCAAAGGCCGCTCTCCCGGTTTGGGCAAAAGTGTGGAAAATGCCTGAAAATACAATTGCATATTCGGCCTGTCCAAGTCTGGACTGGTGCGGAAGAACCCGCCTGCATGGTTGATCGACTTGGCCAAGGGTCCGCCGCGCAACAGCGCATAGTGCAGCGCGACCCAAGCTTTGCCCCACCACGGCCGCAAGATGCCGTTATAGGTCGCAACCTTCATCCGCCATGTGTAGTTGAGGCCCTGATGGTCGTTCAGATGGTCGCCCACATTGGGGTTATCCACCAAAACCGGCACGCCCATGTCCTGCAGCACCCCACCCGGCCCGATGCCCGACAGTTGCAAAAGCTGGGGTGAGTTGATGGCCCCGCCCGCCAAAATCACCTCTGCCCCCTTCAGGTGCAAGGTTTGCCCGCCACGCTGGTATTCCACGCCCACAGCCTTGGTGCCTTCGAACAATACCCGTGTGACCATGGCCTTGGTGATGACTTGCAAATTCTTGCGCCCCATCGCGGGCCGAAGGAACGCTCGCGCCGCCGAATTGCGCCGCCCGCCTTTGATCGTCATCTGGTAGTGGCCGGCCCCTTCTTGCGTTTGCCCATTGAAATCAGGCGTATAGGCAAGTCCCGCTTCGCCTGCAGCGGCGATGTAGTCTTCCACCAGCCAATGCAATCCACGGCGATTTTCTGAGATGAACAAGGGCCCGCCCTTGCCGCGATAATCATCGACCCCCGCCTCGTTGTCTTCCATCGCGCGAAAGGCGGGCAGAACCTGATCCCAGCCCCAGCCAGATGCCGCCTGCCCCCATTCGTCGTAATCCGCACGATTGCCGCGAATATAGACCATGGCGTTGATCGACGACGACCCGCCCAAGATCTTGCCGCGTGGCCAATGATCGGTGGATCCTGCAAGGCCCGGATCGGGCTCGGTCCGGTACATCCAGTTGACCTTTGGGTCAAAGAATAGCTTGCCGTAGCCCAAGGGTAGATGCACATAAAACCGACTGTCCGTGCCGCCTGCTTCCAGCACCACCACCCGATGTTTGCCCGATTGCGACAGCCGATTGGCCAGAACAGACCCGGCAGAGCCAGAGCCTACGATGATATAATCTGCGTCCATAACGGCCTCATTCACTTGGCGTCACGCTAGCCGAGGCGGAGATTGCACGAAGGCCAATTCACGACATATCGTGTCGCAGCCTGTCTCTGGACATCATACCGACGCCCCGTTAGCGGTAGCGTAGCCCTGCTGGAGCACCAAATGTCCCCAATTCGTCTTGTTTTGCGTCATCCCACGCTGCGGTTGATCGCCGTAGCTTTGCTGGTGCTGGGGGGCCTGAATGCGTCAGTCTATCCCTATCAGTCGCTGATCGCGATTGAACGGATCGGGATGAGCAAACCAGCCTTTGCGCTGATGCTGGCGATGGCGTCGCTGGTTGCAGTGATCTCTTCGGTTGTTTTGGGGATTTTGAGCGACCAGTTCGGCCATAGGCGCGTGATTGCCATTGCAACCACGCTTTGCAGCACGCTAGGCATCGCGCTGATCTTGGCATTTCCGGGGATTTTGACACTGGTTCTGTGTTTGGGCGTTTTGCTGCCCCTGGCCTCTAGCTTGTATGGCCAGTTGTTCGCCTTGGCCCGTTTGGCCAGCCCTGACGAGGGGAAAAACCGAGATGGCATTTTGGGGGTGATCCGCTCGGCCCTGTCGTTCAGCTTTCTGACAATGCTGATCTTTTGGACCTTTGCCTTTGGCTACGGCCTATCAGAGATGGCGGTTTTTGTCAGCGGCGGCTTGGCAAGTCTTGGGTTGTTGGGTTTGATCTTGTTGGGTTGGCCCAAAGATGGGCAAACCCCTTGGGCCGACCCCCGTTCTGGTATGCGCCTGCGCGATGCCTTGGCCGAGATTGCCAAGCCAAGGGTGGCGGTGCGCGTCTTTTTCATCGGGGCCATGGCATCGTCCGGTACGCTTTACATGGTCCTGATCTCTCTTATCTTTGATGCCTCGCCGGTGCGGGGGCCTTCGGATGTGGCGCTTTATGTCGGTATGCTTGCGGGGTGGGAGGTGCCTGCCATGCTGATCTTGCCGCGTCTGACGCGCTCGGTGCCCAAATCGACGATGTTGGTGATTGGCACGGTGCTTTATGGCACGCATCTTCTGGCGCTGCCTTGGCTATCGGAATCGTCGTTTTTGTGGATCATGCCGCTGTTTGGCGGCGTCGGCGGGGCCATGGTGATCACAGCCCCCATCACCTATTACCAAGACTTGCTGCGCGAGCGTCCGGGCACTGCCGCCGCCATGTTGGCCGTGCAAAAGCTGGTGTCTGATGTTCTAACCGCAGGCATCTTTGCCGCCACAACAAGTTTTGGCGGGTTTGAAACCGTGGCCGTCACAGGTGTGGTGTGCAGCCTGTTTGGGGCGGGTGGCCTGTATTGGGCTGACCGCGTCAACCTGTTTGCGGCCAAGGTCTAAGGTGCCGCCCTTTGCCCTGATCTGGCGCGATCCGGCCTTGCGGATGGTATCCGTGCTGATGGTGCTGCAAGGGGCCTTGATGAGCACCTTTGGCCCGTTTGTTTCAGTTTTGGCAGTTCGGGCTTTTGGCTTGGGCGATGCGGGATATGCGGGTGTCATGGTCGTCTCGACATTGGTGTCAGTGGCGGCGGCGCTGTATTCGGGCATCCGCGCCGATCAGACAGCCAACCGACGCGAGATAGCCCTTTTTTCTGGCGCGGTGACTGTGGTGGGCGTGGCAGTGATGACCTTTTTGCCATCGACTGTCAGTTTTATACTGGCCCATGCGCTGCTTTTGCCAGCCAACAGCCTGTTCGGCCAGCTTTTCGCCCAAGCACGGCTGGCCACGGCCAACCTTCGCCCCGCGCAGCGCGACGGCGTGCAAGCCACGATCCGTGCGCTTTTGGCCGTGCCCTTTCTGGTGATCTTGCCACTTTGGTCGGTTGTCATGGCGCAGGGCGTGCCGATGATGACGATTTATCCGGTGGCCTTGGCGATAGGCGCGGCAACGCTGGCCGTGATTTGGACGCGTTGGCCTAACCGAAACGCCATGGCGGGGCGCGATGCGCCTTCTGGTCTGTCGCTGCCCGCCGCCTTGGCCGAGGTTGCCACGCCTGGCCTTGCCCTGCGGATATTGGCCTTGGTGCCGTCAGTTTCGGTGATTGACCTCATTGAGGCGGTCAATTTGCCTTGGTCGGAGCAGCAGCTAAAAGTGTTTGGTTGCCGCGCAAACTAAGTTATCTGACGAATAGCTTTGAATACATTTGGCATCCGGGCTCAAGCCACACAGTGCTCAAATGGCCTTTACCTTGGCAGGGCCCATGCTTTGGCTGATTGCAGAATGTTTCATACAAGTTGCGGAGGTGAATGCCGTTCTCAAGGACGATTGGCAACTTTTGGCTGTCCTTCCCGCACCGAAGGAGCTTTATTTCAAAGATTTTCCAAACAGCGTTGACGAATGCGAGACACTGTTAACGGCGGCGGCGCAGGTCATCGAATTGCCTGAAGATGTCACGCGCAATGCTGCATCGCACGACATACGGCCCAACTATGAGAGTTTAGGACGTTTTCTGATCGAACGTAGTCACATTTTACTAGCACTATGGGACGGCAATCATCTTCCACTGACGGGCGGCGCATCACACGTTGTACGATACAAATTGGGTAACAAATTGCCTCAATCAGTTTTGCAGGGCCGAGACGATGTCGGCCATCACGCGCGCCGAGGGCATGGGCACCACCAGATCAACAGTCTCTGGTAGTTTGGCGACGGTGATCCGGGCCGGGTCGTTGTTGACGCCGATCAGGCCCGTACGAAACCCATGCTCGGCCCAGGCGAGTTGTTGCAGATCAGGGTCGATTAACGCCTCGGCCAAACGTTTGCAGGTGGGCGTCAGGGAAATCAGGGGATGCGAGGCAAAGATGGTCGGTTCCGGATAGATGACCTTGATCTTGGCCTTGATCAGATCAGCGTATCGTTGGTTCTCGGTAACGAATTCGACCAGCTGGTTTTCATAACCGACAATGATGGGCCGCGCGCCCATGCCCTGTTTCAGAAAATTTTCGAACAAGTCACCAGAGGACGTCTCCATGAAACCCATCGCGCCGAAATAGGCTTTCAACTGTGGCAAAAGGCGCGGTAGGTCGGCGTCTGTCGGCGTGGTGCCGTTGTCTAAGGCGGTGGCCAGGAGGGCCGACCAGATCAGACCGGAATTGGATTTGACCGGATCAGTCGAGGTGACTTTGAACGCGCCATAGATGTTCAAACCCAGATCCTCTTTCCAGCGTTTGCCCGAGGTGATCAGCGTGCCCAGCGCCTGCACATCGGCCAACAGGGTGCCGTCAGGCGCATTACGGATCAGACCGGCTTTGGTTAGGCCGTCAGCCACGTCAGACCAAGCATAAAGCACGATGGGTGAGTTGAAGATTGTCTCGTCCGCCAGAACGGACTTGCCCGAGGCGCGCGCCATCTCGATGGACACGGTGTTCGAGGGCCAGAGACAGTCCTTGGTTGTGGTGTCGAGGGTTGTGACCATCTCGACTGAGCCGGCGCGGGTGGCATCAAGCGTGATGCGGTAGCGGTCCTTGATGATGGCGGCAACTTTGGGATTTACGAGCAGGGCGGATTTCTCACCACCGACATAGATCGAAATAGAGACAGCGGTGCGTGGCGCTGTCCGTTGCAAAAGGCCTGCGATGTCAAATTGGGTCAGACCGACCGTGACGGCTGCGACGATGCCCAACAGGACCAGTCCAAGGATCGTTCGGTTCATCAAGCCCTCATACGCGTTTCAACTGAAATTGCAGGGCCGAGACCTGAGCCTCAAGCGCCACGAAGTCATTTTCGATGCAGGCCTGGTCGATCTTTTGCACGACGGGGATGAAGCCTTTGATCATATTGCCAAGTTCAACAAGTCTGGCCGTGTGGTCGTTTTGGGCCAGTTTGGCAAGAGTGACATAGGATTCCACGGTCGCCACGATCATGGGCAGGAAATACGAGATGAACTGGCGGGTCTGGCGATAATCGCGGGGATCGGCCCTGATCAATTCGCGGATCGAAACGAGGTGTCGAGACAGGTCCGGCAAGTCCAGCGCGGTGTCTTTGGGCACGGCCTTGGCTGCGGTATCCAGCCGGGTGATGGCGGCGGTCAGCGCTGCAGTGGCTTGAGCGATGTCCTGGGCCGAGACCTGGTCACTGACCATGACCTCGCTCAGTTGTGGGCGGCGGGGGATGACCAGCAGCAGGGCGAAATAGACCACGGCTGCAAGCCCGAGGGCGGCCCACCACACCAGCGCGGCCGGAAAGAACAAGGCCAGAAACACGCCAGATGCAATCAGGGCGGCGATTATCTGGCGCGGGCCGTCAGAGATCTGCATCAGTTATAGCCCTTGGCCTGGCGCAGGGCTGAGGCAAGGTCGGACCCTGCTTCAAACAGGCGCCC
>CAXNKP010000018.1:0-13281 GCA_964202815.1 Stagnihabitans sp.
GGGCTGAACCGCCACAAGCTGGCGCACGCTTTCGCGCCATTTCCGACCTAGGCGCGCTACCCGCCTTGATCGTAGAGCTTGACAAGATACCATAGCTAGTGGTTTTTAGGCGTAACACCCACTAAATAGCGGCATGAAGCCAAACTGCAACAATTTCAAAAATTCTGTGAAGCCTATGGAAACAAAGATGTTTTTTACGACGAACTCTCGTGCTACTCTCTCATCAACAGTAAAAGCGACACTTCGGAATAACCGAGGGCGCGGGCAGTGTGAGGCAGTCATTTGGCACGGGTTGGGACGGACTCTGTCCGAAATCTATTAAGGGTGCTGGTTATTGGTCTGTGGGCCAATATTCTGGTGACAACGGTCGCTTTCGCCACGCCACTGGCGCTGCATCTGATGGATGCGCGCACCGGCGAGACATTATACGCCAAAAACGCCGACACGCCGTTGGCCCCGGCGTCATTGACAAAGATGATGACGCTTTACATCACCTTTCAAGAAATCGAAGCTGGCCGCGTAAGTTTGGATACGATGATCACCGTTTCCAAGAACGCCGCAAATCAGGCGCCAACGCGGCTGGGCCTGAAGGCGGGGCAAAAAATTGCCCTGCGCTATCTGATCCGCGCGGCGGCTGTGAAATCGGCCAATGATGCTGCAGCGGCCATCGGGGATCATTTTGCAGGCTCTCCCGCGAAATGGGGAGCGCGTATGACCGCCACCGCCAAATCGCTCGGCATGAAACATTCGACCTTCAAGAACGCAAATGGCTTGTCGGAAAAGGGGCACCTGTCCACCGCCCGCGACATGTCGATCTTGGGGCGGCATTTGTTTTATGATTTCCCGCAATACTACAACATCTTCTCGCGCCGCTCGACCGATGCGGGCTTGGCCACGGTCGCCAGCACCAACCGCAAGTTTCTGGATGCCTATGAAGGTGCGGATGGGATCAAGACGGGCTTTACCAATCAGGCGGGCTTTTGCCTGACGGCCAGCGCCGAACGCAATGGTGTGCGCCTCATCGGCACGGTCCTTGGCGGAACCTCGACGCCCATGCGCAATGAAAAGATGACAGAGTTGCTGAATAAGGGTTTCAAGATGGCCAAGCCGGGCGTTGCTGTCATAGCCCCCAAACCAGCCGATCCAGCGCCTGCACCGGGTGGCGATGGCGCCCTTTTGACCGAGGCACAGGATGATCCGGCAACGAACACGGGCAGTACTGCTGCGATCATGACCACATCGCCCCGCCCGATGCCCCGCCCCGGTGACCTTTTGGGGGCGGACACTGGCATCGAGGCGGCCGTGGCTATGGCAAACGCCGCGCCAGAAACGCTTTTGGCGGCGGCTGTCTCGGTGAAGGCCAGTGCCGCCGATGAACCGGTGACCTTGGTCACCAATAGTGTGCGCCCGCCGAAAAGGAATGCCCCAATCTATACCGACCAAGACGCCGAACTGGCGATGGTAGTCGCCAAGCCTGAGGTTGTGACTCGGGTGTCCACCTCCTCCAGCGGGCAGACTTGGGGGGTGAACTTGGGATCATATCCAACCACAACCTCGGCCGAAAAGGCGCTTTTGCAAATCCAGTTGGCTGAAACGGCCACGCTGGGCAATGGCTTGCGCAAGGTGGTAAACCGGTCCAACGGCTATGACGCCGTGGTGGTGGGGCTTGACCGCGACACAGCCGATCTGGCCTGCCGCAAATTGCAGGCCCGTGCCGTGCAATGTTTCACGATTGGGAAATGATGGATTACGTTCTAGAACCACCCCTACAGCCCAGCCTGCCCGTCTTTGACAGCACGGCGCGATTTCCCGTGCGGCGGATCTTCTGTGTTGGGCGCAACTATGCAGATCATGGGATTGAGATGGGCGGCGACCCCGAGCGGGAGCCACCTTTCTTTTTCGCCAAGCCCGCCGATGCCATTGTGCCATCAGGCCAAACCATCGCCTATCCCCCCGCCACAGAGGACTTGCACTACGAGGGCGAGTTGGTCGTGGCCATCGGGCTTGGCGGGGCTAATATCGCCGTGGATCAGGCAATGACCCATGTTTGGGGCTACGCCGCCGGCAACGATCTGACACGGCGCGATCTGCAGGCCGAAGCCAAAGCCACCCGCCGCCCGTGGGACATGGCCAAGGGGTTTGACCACTCGGCCATCGTCGGGCTGATCCATCGCCAAGCAGCCTTGGCTGATGGCATGCTGACCTTGGTGGTCGATGGCGTGATGCGCCAATCGACCCTATTGTCCAAGATGATCTGGGATGTGCCCGGCATCATCGCCCACCTGTCATGCTTGGTTACCCTTGCCCCGGGCGATTTGATTTTTACCGGCACACCCGCCGGTGTGGGGGCCTTGCAGCGAGGCCAGACTTGCCGTGTCACGATTGATGGCCTGTCCCCCGCTGTCGTCGCGATCGCCTGATCAGGGCGCGGGCCTATCGTCGTAGTCTTTGGTCAGGATGCGATTGCCATCGCCCTCGGCGTCGTCAAACTGGTGGATGCGCAGGGCCCAGACAAAGGCAGCCAGTCTGATAAAGCCCAAAAACAGCGACACAGGGATCAGAACTGCCAAGATTTGCATCTCCACAGCCTCAAAGCGTTCAGCGAAACGGTAATCGAAGACAGCGACATCGCCCGCGCCGCCGCAAGCGGGGTCGCCCCCCCTATCAGCGCCAAGGGCACGGCGATCACATTGTAACCCGCTGAAATCTGGAAATTCTCCACCATCCGCTTGGTCGCTTGCTTTGCAATGGGCGCGGCATAGGCAATGGCCGACAAATCGCGCCCCAAAAGCACAATGTCCGAAGCCAGCCTCGCTGTATTCCCACTATTTCGGCGTCAGGCAACGCACAATCCGCGCCATAGAAGACCAAGACAAAAGCCCGCTTCCCAACAAAAGTACGCCGAGTGATTTGCCAAACATCACCAAAAGTAAGATCAGCACGAACATGAAAGGAATGGCCAAAAGCACGTCAACGAGGCGCAGCATCAATCCGTCGATCCATCCGCCGACATAGCCGGCGATAGCACCGTAAGTTGTGCTGACCAGCATCGAACTCGCCGTAGGTGCCTTGCAGGATGTTGTTGATGATCACATCGCGGTCCACGGCATAAGACAGTGCCTTGCGCACGCGCATATCTTTCAGCGCCTCGTTGACTTCAAGGGTCAGATCATCGGTGGCTTTCATGCCCAACTCACTCGCATTCTTGTGCCAGCCGTGATCACTGCGTCGTCTTTCATCTGCGCAAGTTCCAGATGATAAGCCTATCCCGAGGCGAGTGCGGAATCGACCAAGCGCTGCCACCCATAGACATAATCCGCCGCCATCACCGACGTGCCGGCGGACCATTTCGATTCTGGGCGCAGTTGGCAGGTGTAGGTCAGCTTGTCCTGTGACACGTCAGGGGTGTCAGGCAACGGGTGCCCAAATCACATCGTCGATTTTGGGCGCCCTGTGGCCAGCATGACCAAGCGGTCAAATCCCATGGCAATGCCAGTGGCGGCTGGCATGAAGGGTAAGGCTGCTAGCAAGTCTTCGTCCAAGGGGTAACGCTCGCCATAAACCCGCTGCTTTTCGTCCATCTCGGCGACAAAGCGCAGACGTTGTTCGGCGGCGTTGGTCAATTCGCCAAAACCGTTGGCCAGTTCCACCCCGCAGGCATAAAGCTCGAAGCGTTCGGCAAACCGGGCATCACCCGGCATCCGCCGCGCAAGAGCCGCTTCGGCGGCGGGGTAACGGTCAAGGATCGTGGGGCAGCCTTGGCCCAAGTGGGGTTCAACCTTGGCGACCAGCACGCGGGAAAGCAAGTCTGACCATGTGTCATCTTCTGCCACCCGCAGGCCGATCGCTTCCATCTGCCGCGCAAGGGGTGCTGCATCGGTGGTGCCATCGGCGCGGATTGAGGCGAACAGGTCAAGCCCCGCATAGCGCGCCACGGCCTCGGCCACACCCAAACGCTCTGGTTCGGCGAAGGGGTCGCAGGTCAGATCGCGGTAGCGCAGGGTCTTGGAGCCTGCAACCGTACAGGCCAGTTGCATCAGATCGGTGCAATCTTGCATCAGTTTGGTATAATCTTCGGCCACGCGGTACCATTCCAGCATGGTAAACTCCGGCGAATGCAAAGGCCCCCGCTCGCGGTTGCGCCAGACATGGGTTAGGGCAAAGATCCGCTCTTCGCCCGCAGCTAACAGCTTTTTCATCGCAAATTCTGGCGAGGTGTGCAGATACATGGGGCGCACCAGACCGTCGTTGCCGATGGCTTGGGTGGCAAAGCCGTGCAAATGGGCCTCGTTGCCGGGGCTGGTTTGCAGGGCGGTGGGGTCAACCTCGATAAAATCGCGCGCACCAAACCAGTGGCGCAGGCCCGTTTGCAGGCGGGCGCGGGCCAAAAGGACAGGTCTGCGGTCAGCGTGACGCTCTCGCGACCACCAAGGTTTTTGGGTCATGCTGCTTCTCTCTGGCGATTTGTGAAGAATACAGGTAAAGGCTGCGTCAATATGGCCCTTCCATAGCGATCAGGGCCCAGGGAAACAAGGAAACCGTCACGTGAAGGTCATCGCATCCTCGCTCCGCAAGGGCAATATCGTCGAATTGGAAGGCAAACTCTATGTCGTCCTGAAATCGGAAAACTTCCACCCCGGCAAGGGCACGCCGACCACCTCGGTCGATATGCGCCGTATTGCTGACGGGGTGAAAGTGGCCGAACGCTGGCGCACAACCGAAATGGTCGAAAAAGCCACGGTGGATGAACGCGAATATGACTTCTTGTATGAAGATGGCGAAGGGTTCCATTTTATGGAGCCGCTTAGCTACGATCAGATTACGGTTTCGGAAGATGTGGTGGGCGACAGCAAGGTGTTTTTGGGTGAAGGCGTGAAAGCCTATGTCCAGACCTTTGAGGGCGTGGCCATCGCCATCACCCTGCCGCTGAAAGCCGTGGTCGAGATTGCCGAGACAGAGCCCGTGACCAAGGGGCAAACGGCCTCGTCCTCGTTCAAGCCCGCGATCTGCACCAACGGGCTGCGCGTGCTGGTGCCGCCGCATATCGGGCCGGGCACGAGGATCGTGATCAACACGGAAGACCTGACCTATCAGGAACGCGCCAAAGACTGATAGTGTTGTCTTAAGGGAACAAACGCCGGGGGCATCGAGCCCCCGGCGTTTGTGTTGCCAGCGCCCAAATGTCGGGCGTTTGGCGAGCTGATATGCCCCATGGGCAGTCTTGGACCGTGAAGATCCGAGTGGTGAACATCGAAGAGATCGTCAAAAAGCGTGGTGTAGACTGCCTGCGGGCCACAGACGATGCGATAGGCCACGCGGTCATCGCGGTGCAGGCAAAGTGCCGCAATAGGCCTCAACCATCGGGCGCAGCGCCACGCGGGCGCGCAGTTTGGCGGCCATCAAATACATGCCCCCAATCTTGCGGTGTAAGAACAGGGTCGCGGCGGGGGGCACGTGGGCAAGGTCGCGGTCAGAGCCTATGGCAAGGCCCATCTGGTGGAGGCGTTCGAGCACCTCACTTTGGCCAAAATCGAATGGGCTGGGCTGGCGTAAGGGCGTCATGGCAAGGTCAAACATAGATTGGATCAAGGTTTGATGATGCGCGGCGGTGGTGGGGCCAAAATACCCGATGCGCATCATGGCCATTCGTGTCGCCTCAGCTCCGCCTTCCAGTGCCACTTGCGCAAGGGTGAGAAAGTCGGCGGCCAAATTTGGGGCGATCGGCTGGACAGCGCCAAAATCCAGCAAAACGATGCGGTTTGATCCGACACAATAGCGATAGTTGGCCCAGTTCGGATCGGTCTGCATTGCGCCGAAGACGAAGATCTCGCGCAGCACAAGGTCGATCAAGGCCGCGGCCACTCTGTCGCGCAAGGCTTGTGGCGCGTCGATCAGACTGTCCAGCGGCGTGCTTTCGACATAGCCCATCGCCAGCACTTGGGATGTGCAAAGGGATCGGTGCAAGTCTGGCACAAGGAACCTATCAGACCCCGTCATCAGCGCGCCAAACCGTGCCAGATGGTCAGCTTCGGCCAGATAGTCGGCCTCGGCGTGCAATTGGCGCTTTGCCTCAGCCAGCAGGGGCTGAAGGTTCATTCCGGCGGGCACAAGGCCCGGCAGGCGCATCAGGGTGGCGATGTTGTCAATATCGCTGTCGATGCTGTCGCGCACGCCGGGATATTGCACCTTAATGGCCAGATCATGGCCGTCAAGCGTTTGCGCCCGATGCACCTGCCCGATCGAGGCGGCGGCAAAGGGCCGCACGTCAAACCGGCGGAAGTGTTTCAGCCACCCCTGTCCCCATTGGGCATTCAAAACGGCCTGAAGCTGCTTAGGTGGCATGTGTTTTGCATCTTCGCGCAGGCTGGCAAATATTTGCGCCAGTTGCGGTGACAAGACCAAGCCCGTGTCCATCGACAGCATCTGCCCCAGTTTCAGGGCCGCGCCGCGCAAGTGCGAAAGCCCCGCCGTTAACCTTAAGGCATTGGAGGGGGTCAGCAAAAGATTGGGCAGATCAGGGCGCTGGCCGCTGGCCAACTGCCGCAGACCGCCCGCCACAACACCCCCCGCAATGCCTGCAACCACGCCGCCCATGTGAAAGAGGCGCGAAGTTCGCCCCGTTGGCACTGCAGCGGATCGCTTGGGGTCTTCTACCATGGCAAGCCTAACCGCATTTGGGGGGCGGGGTCTGGTGTCTTTATGCCCGACAGAAAGGCTGCGGCCGCGCGGGTGATTTCGGCTCGCTGCTCTGCTGGCATTTTTGCCAGCGTGACATAGGGCAAGGACATGCGCGGATTGGACTGCAGGGCTGCGGCATTCTGGATCAGGAAATTCCAGTAAAGATAGTTGAACGGGCAAGCCTTTGGCCCCAGTTTGATCTTGGGATCAAAGGTGCAGGTTTTGCAGTAATCTGACATCCGATCAATATAGGCCCCCGAGGCGGCATAGGGTTTTGACCCCAGCCTTCCACCATCGGCGTGCATGACCATCCCGTGCACATTGGGCAGTTCGACCCATTCAAAGGCATCGGCATAGACGGCCAGATACCACGCCTCGATCTGCGCAGGGGCAACACCGGCCAGCAGGGCGAAGTTGCCTGTAACCATCAGGCGCTGGATGTGATGGGCATAGGCGTGGCGGCGGGTCGTGCCGATACATTCCGCCATGCAGTGCATCGGCGTCTCACCGGTCCAGTAAAACTCAGGCAGATCGCGGGTGGCATTCAAGTGGTTGGACTGGCTATAGGTCGGCATTTCCGCCCAGTAGATACCGCGCACGAATTCGCGCCAGCCAAGGATCTGGCGGATGAAACCCTCGACCGCGTTGATGGGCGCGTCACCCTTTTGGTAAGCCGCCTCGGCCCGCGTGCAAACCTCGGGCGCGGTCAGCAGACCAAGGTTCAGATAGGGCGAGATCAAGCTATGATACAGAAAATCCTCGCCCGTCTGCATCGCGTCTTGATAGGTGCCAAAGCTCGGCAGGCAATCGGTGATGAAATGGTCTAGTGCGATCAGGGCATCTTCGCGGGTGACGGCCCAACCGAAAGGTTCCAAGTCACCAAAATGGGTGGCAAAGCGGGTGGCGACGAGGGCCAGAACCTCGGCCGTGATGGCATCGGGGGCAAAGCGAGCGCGGGGTGGTGGGCGCAGACCTTTGGGCAGCGCCTTGCGATTGTCGCTGTCAAAGTTCCACTGCCCGCCTTCTGGCCCATCGGCGCGCATCAAAAGACCGATACGCCGCCGCATCTCACGGTAAAAAAACTCCATTCGGCCGGTTTTTCTGGCCTTGGTCAACGCGGCAAAATCTGCGCGGCTGCAAAAAAAGCGGTCATCCTCGCGGATCTCAAGCGGGGCCCCCAAGGTCCAGGCTTGCATGTTCTGCAGGGCCCGCCACTCACTGGGCTCTGTCACAATGACAGAGGTTGGTGTGTGCCGCTGAACCACCCGTGCCAGTTCGCGGCCAAGGTCTTGCAAGTTATCCGCAGCGTCCATCTTAACATAGTCAACGCGCAAGCCCTCGACCCGCAGGCTGTCTGCAAAATGGCGCATGGATGACAGGATAAAGGCGATTTTCTGTTTGTGATGCGGTACGTTTAGCGCTTCATCCGCAGCCTCGACCATCACAACAACGTCCTGCGCGGGGTCAATGTCACGCAGCGCCGAAAGGTTGCGTGTCAACTGATCACCAAAGACGAACCGCAGGTGGCCGCTCATGCGGGGGCCTTTTGGCGAGCGGGCTTGCCAGCGCTGCGACAGCGGTCAGAGCAATGGGTGACACGGTCCCAATCCCTTTCCCATTTCTTGCGCCACGTAAAGGCCAAACCGCAGACCACACAGATCTTGGTCGGCAGGTCAGATTTCTTGCGCATCTTGGGCATTGGGTGGTCCTGTGGCATCTGCGAACGTAGATTGGGATGATATGGCGCGATTATTGCGCGTGGCCACTCTGGTTGGGGCAACAGGTGGACCTTAAGAAACCACAGTTCGGGCGTTGACAAGAAACACCTTTGGCTTGCCGCAGAACCGCTGACAGCGCTGTCGATTGCAGGGCCTTGGACGGCTCATGCCCCCCTCATTTTTTAGAACAACAAACGAATACCCTATACGGTGCCAAAAATGTGCGGGGCTGTTTTCGGTTGCGCCCCAAACATACTGCCACGTTGCGAAATTGACCGGTTTCAGGCAAGCTGCCGCGAACTCCAGTTGCCAAGCCTGACTGAAGCTTTCTGAAACGCCGAAGAATGGCGTCCGCAGCAGGGCCTGTTTTTGCATATTCTTGCCAAGATCCCTTGGGCCCGGCAAAGGAAACGATTGTGCTCGGCGGCAAAGCCGATGGCGCGTTTTTTAGCCAGGTCAAAAAGGGCATCGACGCTGCCAGGTTGGTCGTGCAAGCCCATGGTGGCACGGTCAAGTTCGTGTTGCAGAACTGCGATAACATCGGCAGCGATGCGAGGCGTTGTTGCACACCTGACACGTAAGGCCTGACAGCCGCTTTCCCCGGCTGCATCTGGCCAAGCGGACGATCTCGGCGGTGCCGCCGTGCGTTGGCGCAGTTGATCAGTGTGACGCAGATCTGGATTTTGGGGGTCTGGCTGTCGGGGTGTCTTGCAGCGATGCGCTCGCCGAAGGCTTTCAGGCATCGCATCTTCGCCTCGATCCGGCTGCGGGCATGGTCGCTGGTCCAACGCGCCTAGAAGGCCCCGCCGTAATGTTGGGTGGCGCGTAGAGTTTCGTTTCTGTCGATTGAGGTTGGGGATGATCGCCGTGGCTTGGCGGTCGATAAAATGCGCAGGGGGCCGTGGCCGCTGATAGGGCCGTGAAAGCCCCAAAGCGGTGGCAGCGGCAGGTGGCTGGCCTATCAGGACATGTTTGGCCGTACTGGCCGCGCAAGCGGTTGGCCGCCCACAACATAGGCCCGGTTCCTGGCTGAGGTGGAAGAAGGGCCGCTTTATGCTGGCTTTGCCGAAACGGTGGCGCGCAAGACTGCGGCGACAGTGGACGATCTGATAGTGTCGCGGTTTGACATGAAATCCACCACAGGCCCGATTGATCGATTGCCTGCAGGTGTCAGGCGAAAATGTCATCCCGATGGTGCGCGATAGTTTGAAGGGTACCCATCGCCGGTTGACCTAAGGCAAGGCTGCAAACGTGTTGTGGTGGCGCAGAGCTCTGCGCTTAACTAATCTTGCTTATCGTAAACAAACCGCTTTTCCCAAGCGCATAAGTGTGCGAAAGCTGGAAAAATCGGCTGATAAGTGTTCTCTAAAGTTTTTTCCTGTTGATTTAGTGTTTGGAATTTGAAAAATGACCCTGTGGCTTTGTGCCCAAAACAGACCCTACCTGGCCCGCAGCTACCTGTGCTGCGGGATACCGATTTTTAACCAATGCAGCCTATCACTGTCGGTAAGGGCGCGGTTGGACCCGCAAACAGGCATGCAATGACAACGGACTTACTTATCGTCGGTGCAGGATTCTCTGGTGCGGTGATCGCGCGGCATTTGGCAGAGATTGGGCACAAGGTCACCGTGGTGGAACAACGCGACCACGTCGCGGGCAATTGTCACGCCTCGCGCGATGTGGAAACGGGGGTGCTGGTGCATGTATATGGCCCACATATCTTCCATACCGACGATGTCGAGGTGTGGGACTATGTGAACCGCTATGCCAAGTTTCGGCCCTTCAAGCATCGGGTCAAGACCACCTCGGCAGGGCAAGTTTACAGCTTGCCAGTCAATCTGCACACGATCAACCAGTTCTTCGGCAAATCCCTGTCGCCGCAAGAGGCGGAGGCGTTCTTGGCGCAAAAGGCCGACATCTCGATCACCGATCCGCAAAACTTTGAACAACAGGCTCTGCGCCTGATCGGTGCGCAGTTATACGAGGCGTTTTTCAAAGGTTACACGCAAAAGCAATGGGGTCTGGAACCGACGCGCCTTCCTGCCGCCATACTGAAACGATTGCCGGTTCGGTTCTCCTATGATGACAATTACTTTTCCCACGGATTTCAGGGCATGCCGGAGGAAGGCTATACCGTCCTGGTTCAGCGCATTCTGGATCACCCCAACATTGCGGTGCATCTTAACACCTCGTTCACCCAAATCCAGGCTGCTGATTTTAGACATGTCTTTTATTCCGGACCTTTGGACGGCTGGTACAACTATGACATCGGCCGCCTGGGCTATCGCACCTTAGACTTTAACCGCTTCACCCATCGGGGTGACTATCAAGGGTGCGCTGTGATGAACTATGCCGACCCGGACGTGCCTTGGACGCGCATCACCGAACACAAGCATTTCGCACCTTGGGAAAGCCATGAATCGTCTGTTGTCTACCAAGAGGTCTCGCGCCTCTGCGGCCCCGATGACACGCCTTATTACCCGATCAGGCTGGCCGAAGAACAAGCATTGTTGCGCCAATACGTGACCCGGGCCGAGGGTGAGCGCGGCGTAACCTTTGTTGGCCGCTTGGGCACCTACCGCTACCTTGACATGGATGTCTCCATTCGCGAGGCGCTGCAGACCGCGCGCCAGTTTTCTGCGCTTGCCGCCAAGGGTCAGCCAATGCCCGCCTTTATGGTGCCGCCCCTATGAATGATCTTTCAAAGCAGGGGCTTGGGCGTATCTTAGACAGGCCAATAGCACCGGTTCAACTGGCCGCTTTGGTCGTTACGCACAATCGCAAAGCCCAGTTGCGGGAAACGCTTGATCGACTTTTGACCGAAGAGGTCGACGTCGTTGTGGTGGTCAACAATGCCTCAACTGATGGCACGGGCGCCATGCTGCGCGCGATGGCGGACCCGCGGCTGTATGTCATCTCCTTGGCGCGCAATATCGGCGGGGCAGGCGGCTTTGAGGTGGGTTTGCGCGCTGTCGAGGCCCGATTCAATCCAGCGTGGTGCGTTTTGATGGATGACGATGCCCGCCCTGATCACGGCGCGCTTGCCCGGTTTCAAAGCCAGTCGGCGCAGTTGGAAAAAGCCGGATATGAGGCCATCGCCGCCGGTGTGTTTTATCCGGATGGGCGCATATGCGAAATGAACCGCCCCTCACGGAACCCATTTTGGCATGTAGCGGATTTTTTGCGTACCACCTTTGGTCAAGGGCGCAGCGGTTTTCATGTGCGCGATGCGGATTATGCACGCACCGCAGCTGTGCCGATTGACGCGGCGTCTTTTGTCGGTTTGTTTTTGTCGCGCGCAGGCTTGGCGCGCGCGGGTTACCCCGATGGCGAGCTGTTCCTTTATGCCGATGATGTCATTTATACGCTGCGCCTGACACAGCGCGGCGGCCGCATCGGGTTTTTGCCGGACCTGCGCTTTGAGCATGATTGCACAACCCATCCCCCCGATGGCGGTGGCATCCATAGACCCCTGTGGAAGGTTTACTACAACTACCGCAACGCGCTGCGGGCCTACCGCATTGTCGCTGGCCCTGTGCTGTTCTGGCCGGTTTTGGTGTTGGTCTTTTTCAAATGGCGCGGGCGGGCGCGCCACGGGGGGGCAGACCGCATAGCCTATCTGGCGCTGCTGCACTTGGCCGTGAAAGACGCCCTGACAGGTCGCAAGAACCGCGACATTGTCGAGGTCCACGCCCTCGCGCGCTCTTTGACCCGAAATTGATAAATTTTTTCACAAAATGCCAATTTTACCAAGCTAAGGATTGACATGAGCGCAGCGTCCCATGGCACCCGCGAAAGCCCCTTAGCGTCGCTTGGCCAAGATAGACCTCTCGCCTCGCATTGGATGACCCTGCAAAACCTGATCTTTCCGGAAAAGGGCCTGTGCCTTGAGCCACAGATGTTTGTGCATGCCAATGGGTTCGTGGCCCATGATTCTGATCTTGGTGCTTATTGGATAGCTCAGGATGCGGTGGCCAAGTTCGACACCTATTTCAACGCGTTTTGCATCGCCAAGTGGCACAAATGCTGTGAGTTGCGGGGCCTGTGGCTGGGCCTGACAGGCTTAGGCCGGGTCGAGGTCACAGTGCTGCATGCCCTGTCTGAATTCTATCACGAGGTGCTGGCTGTCACTGTTCTGGACTTGGCCTTGAAGGGCGAGTCTCATCTGGATCTGTCGCATTACGGTGACAGCGTGGCACTGGGCTTGATCACCTTCGAAATTCGCGCCATTTCCTCTGACGCTCGGCTGACAGCAGCCCGTTATGTGACACAGGCGCAGCCCAACCCAAGCCTGCGTTTGGCGATTGTGATCACAACCTTTCGCCGCGAAGTGCAGGTCAAGGCCACAGCACAGCGTTTGGGCCGTTTCTTTGATCAGGCAGAGTTTGGACCGCAAATGGACTGTTTGATCATCGATAACGGCGACAGCGCCCAGATCGATCCGCATCCCAAAATCCGCCGCCTTGCGAATGCCAATCTGGGGGGCGCGGGCGGCTTCACGCGGGGCCTGTTGCAAGCAAAAGCGGAAGGCTGTTCCCATGTGCTTTTCATGGACGATGACGCCGCTATCCCGATGGAGGCGTTGCACCGCACCTTTGCCTTTCTGGCCCTTGCCAAAGAGGAGAAGGCCGCAATCGCAGGTGCTTTTATCAATACCACGCAACGCGCCGTGATGGCCGAAAACGGTGCCGTCTTTGACCGCAGATGTCATCCGCAATACTCCGGCATAGATCTTCGCCACTTTGGCGCTCTCTTTTACATGGAGCATAGAAGCGCCCTTATTAGCCCCCCCAAGCTTTACGGCGGTTGGTGGTTTTTTGCCTTTTCGGTGGCCGCTGTGCGCCACTATCCCTTCCCATTCTTTGTGCGCGGCGATGATGTCAAC
>CAXNKP010000019.1:0-13256 GCA_964202815.1 Stagnihabitans sp.
GGCGGCCTTTGGTTTGGCCGCTGCCGCTTTGCGCGCGGGCTTTTTGGCGGCCGCTTTGCCTGCCTTTTCAGCAATCAACGCCAAGGCCTCTTCCAAAGTCAGCGCCTCTGGCTCGATCGTTTTGGGGATCGTGGCATTGACCTTGGCCCATTTGACATAGGGGCCATATTTGCCCGGCATAATCGTGATAGGCCCGCCGTCAGGATGCTCTCCTAATTCCTTAAGCGCCGCTGCCGCAGCCCCGCGCCCCGGACGGCCAGCCAGTTTTTGCGCCAAGACTTCCACCGCGCGGTTCATGCCGATGGTGAACACCTCTTCCACATCGGGCAAGTTGGCATAGGTGCTGTTATGCTTGACGTAAGGGCCAAAGCGCCCAATCGCGGCCTCGACTGGGGCTGCATCTTCGGGATGTTTGCCAATCAGGCGCGGCAGGTTCAACAGATCAAGTGCGCGTTCCAGCGTTAGGTCTTCGGGCGGCCAAGTTTTGGGCAGGCTGGCGCGTGGAGGTTTTGGCGCTTCGGTCGTGGCCTCGCCCTTTTGCACATAGGGGCCAAAGCGCCCCGTCCGCAGGCTGATTTCAAGGCCGTCTTCCAGCCCAAGTACGCGGCCCTCGACCGAGCCGCCCTCTTCGGTGCCGGAAATCGCGCGGGTGTAACGGCACTCAGGATAGCTGCCACAGCCGATAAACGCCCCACCAGAACGGGCAGTTTTCAGATGCAAGCGGCCCTTTCCGCAGGTCGGGCAAATGCGCGGATCAGAGCCGTCAGCGCGAATCGGGTACAGGTGGGGGGACAGAAATTCGTCAATCTTGTCCAACACCTCGCCAATCCGCAGATCGGCGGTTTCGGCGATGGCGGCGTTGAAATCGCGCCAAAAGCGGGTCAGCACATCGGTATAACTGCGACTTCCGGCCGAGACATCGTCCAATTCAGATTCAAGGCCCGCAGTGTAGTTGAAATCGACATAGCGGTGGAAATACTTGGTCAAAAACGCCGTCACCAGCCGGCCCTTATCCTCGGGGATCAGGCGGTTTTTATCTTTCTTGACGTATTCGCGGTCTTGGATTGTGGTAATGACCGAGGCATAGGTTGACGGGCGACCAATCCCCAACTCCTCCATCCGCTTGACAAGGGTGGCTTCGGTATAGCGCGGCAAAGGCTGGGTAAAGTGTTGTTCCGGCGTGACTTTGCGCTTTTCAACCTTATCGCCCGCGTCAATCTGCGGCAGGCGGCCTTCGTCATCGCCTTCGTCATCTCGGCCTTCGTCATAGACTTTTAGGAAGCCGTCAAACAGCACCACCTGCCCATTGGCGCGCAAACCCACCTGCCCGTCTGGCGAGGCCATTTCAACCACCGTCCGCTCCATCCGCGCAGCGGACATTTGGCTGGCGATGGTGCGTTTCCAGATCAGATCATAAAGCTTTTTCTGATCGGCTTCGACCAAGCGCAGCTTGTCGGGTGCGGCGGCCATATCCGTGGGGCGGATGCATTCATGCGCTTCTTGGGCGTTTTTCGCCTTGTTTTTATACATCCTTGGGCTGTCAGGCACATAGGCCGCACCGTAGGTGGACCTGATCACATCGCGGGCTGACATCACGGCTTCGGGGGCCATGTCGATGCCGTCGGTGCGCATATAGGTGATGTGGCCCGCCTCATAAAGCCGCTGGGCTGCCGACATACAGGCCTTGGCCCCCATGCCATATTTGCGGCTGGCCTCTTGTTGCAAGGTGGATGTCATGAAAGGCGCATAGGGGTTGCGGCTGGCGGGCTTCTTTTCTGCGGATACCACCTGAAAGGTTCGATTATTGATAGCAGAAACCGCTAATTCTGCTGCTTCGGCGGTAGGAATATCGAATTTGTCTAGTTTCTTGCCACCCAAAACCACCAAACGCGCTTCAAACTCTTGCCCGCGCGGCGTGGTAAGAACGGCAGAGACGGTCCAGAATTCCTGCGCACGAAAGGCCTCAATCTCCATCTCGCGCTCGACAATCAGGCGCAGGCAAACCGATTGCACGCGACCCGCCGATTTCGCCCCGGGCAGCTTGCGCCACAAAACAGGCGACAGGGTGAACCCCACCAGATAATCCAAAGCGCGGCGTGCGAGATAGGCTTCGACCAGCGGTTGGTCGACCTGCCTAGGGCGCGCCATAGCCTCGGTCACGGCGGATTTGGTGATGGCGTTAAAGGTCACGCGGCTGACCTTTTTCTTGCCCTTGGCAATGACAGAAGCCAGCGCTTCGGTCAGGTGCCACGAAATGGCTTCCCCCTCGCGGTCAGGGTCGGTGGCAAGGATCAGCTCGTCATCGGTTTTCAGCGCGTCGGTGATGGCCTTGATATGCTTGCGGCTGTCGGCGGCCACTTCCCATGTCATGGCGAAATTGTCGTCGGGGTTGACTGAGCCGTCCTTGGGCGGCAGGTCGCGGACATGGCCGTAAGAGGCCAAAACCGTGTAATTGCTGCCCAGATATTTGTTGATTGTCTTGGCTTTGGCCGGGGATTCGACAACGACAACGGGCATGGAAATCCTTTCACTTGCGCCAAGTGGCCCCGAAAAGGCGGGGTCTGCACAGCGGCGCAAGATGGGAGGGATTGGCGAGGAATGTCAACCGGGGCTTTGGCGCGGTTTAGCGCAGGGCGATCAAACCACCAGAGTGGCGCTCGATCTTGCCGTCCAGTTCTAGCGTGACCAACTCGCTGGTCAGCGCGGCTGCGGGCAGGCCCAAGTCGCGGATCAACTGGTCCTCTGCCGTAGGAGAGGGGCCAAGCCGTTCCAAAATCTGGGCGTGCAGCGCCGCCGTGTCGCCCAAAGGGCGGCGGGGCGGAACGGGGCCGGGGGGCGATTCGCAAAGGGCCTGATCTGTGGGGTCTGGGCGCGGCAGGGTTTTTGCCGCAATCCCCAGCCCCTCAAACAGATCGTGCGGCCCACGCAAAAGGGTTGCACCGTCGCGGATCAGCCGGTTACAGCCTTCGGCACGGGCATCAAACGGGTGGCCCGGCACGGCAAAAACCTCGCGCCCCTGTTCCAGTGCTGTCTCAGCCGTGATCAAAGAACCCGAGCGCGAGGCCGCCTCGACCACCACCACCGCCCTTGCGAGGCCCGAGATGATTCGGTTGCGCAGCGGAAAATGGCGGGTTTGCGGCTGCATCCCGACCGGCTGCTCAGAGATCCGGCAGCCTTGCGCCAGAATTTGCGCAGCCAATTCGGCATTTTCGGACGGATAGATCACGTCCACCCCACCCGCCTGAACCGCAACCGTACCGGTAGCCAAAGCCGCCTCATGCGCCGCGGCATCAATGCCGCGCGCAAGACCCGAAACCACCACCTGCCCCGCCCCACCCAAGGCCAAAGCCAAACGCCGCGCCATCCGCAGCCCCAAGGACGAGGCATTGCGCGCGCCCACCAAGGCCACCGCTGGCCGGTTGAGCAGTGACACATCGCCCTGCACCCAAAGCACTGGCGGCGCATCGGGCAGTGTTAGCAAGGCCTGCGGATAGTCCGCCCCGCCAAAGCGCAACAGCCGGGCCTTAGCAGCCCGGCCTTGGGCCAACTCATGGCGCACCACGCCAATCGGGCAGATTTCATAGCCCTCAATCCCCGCGGCCTTTGCAATCTCTGGCAGGGCGGCAACGGCTGCTTCAACCCCGCCGTGCTCAGCCAGAAGCCTGTGAAAGCTGACAGGGCCAATCCTGCGCGAGCGGATCAGTTGCAGCCAAAGGGCGGGGTCTTCTTGGGCGGGTAGGTAGGACATGAATGCTCCGATCAGGATCACCTTGCGCCCAGAGGGGTTAAAGAAGCGTAAACCAAGCCCCACCCTCCCCAAGGCTGTCGCGGTCAGCCCGAAAAAAGCCGCTGACGGGATTGAAACTGCTGGCAAACTTCGTGCAAATAGAGCCAAAGCCGCAGGGGCAGGCCCTTTCCCCCGATGCGGTGCACAGGAGAGCATGATGAAGAACGCAGATGTCGCCCTTCGCCGGACTGATTCGATTGCCCGTGGCGTGGGCATGCAGACCCAGATCTATGTCGACAAGGCTCTGAACTCGGAAATCTGGGATATCGAGGGCAACCGCTACATCGACTTTGCCGCCGGCATCGCGGTAGTCAACACCGGTCACCGACACCCTAAGGTGATCGAGGCCGTCCATAAGCAGCTTGAACGTTTCACCCACACCTGCCACCAAGTGCTGCCTTATGAAAACTACATCCACTTGGCCGAGCGTTTGAATGCCATCGTTCCGGGCGATTTTGATAAAAAGACAGTCTTTGTCACCACCGGCGCAGAAGCCGTGGAAAACGCCATCAAAGTGGCGCGTTATGCCACAGGACGCCCGGCAGTCATCGCCTTTGGCGGGGCCTTTCACGGGCGCACCTTTATGGGCATGACGCTGACGGGCAAGGTGGAACCCTATAAAAAGGGCTTTGGCGCCATGATGCCCGATGTCTACCACGTGCCCTTCCCGCAAGAGGTGCACAATATCTCAACCGCCGATGCTATGGCGGGGATCACCAAGTTGTTCAAAGCCGATCTTGATCCGGGCCGGGTTGCGGCGATTATCTTTGAACCCGTGCAGGGCGAAGGCGGTTTTTACCCCGCGCCCACCGATCTGGTCAGGGCGATCCGCGCTTTGTGTGATGAACATGGCATCGTCATGATCGCCGACGAGGTGCAAACCGGCTTTGCCCGCACCGGCACGATGTTTGCCATGGAAGGCTACGGCGTGGCGGCTGACATCACCACCATGGCTAAGGGTCTGGGCGGCGGGTTTCCCATCGCAGCCCTGACCGGGAAGGCCAGCCTGATGGATGCCGCCAACCCCGGCGGTCTGGGCGGCACTTACGGCGGTAGCCCGATTGGCATTGCCGCCGCCCATGCCGTGCTGGATGTGATCGAGGAAGAACAGCTTTGCGCACGGGCCAATGAACTGGGCAGCCGTCTGAAGCAAAAGCTCGAATCGATCCGCTCGACCACGCCCGAGATTTCCGACATCCGCGGCCCGGGCTTCATGGTTGCCGTCGAATTCGCTAACCCCGCCAACCACGAACCCGACGCAGGCTTTACCAACCGCGTGAAGAACGAGGCGCAAAAGCGCGGGCTGATCTTGCTGACCTGCGGCGTCTACGGCAATGTTGTGCGCTTTTTAGCCCCCATCACCATTCCAGACGCGCATTTCACCGAAGCCATGGCGATTTTGGAAGACTCGGTGGCGGCGGCACAAAAAGGCTAAGGCTGCACCTTGGGCTAAGTTGAACAGGGGGGCGGCCTGAACGGGTCGCCCCTTTTTGCTTTGAGCGAGGTGAATTGGCTGCTAAAGCGCAGGCAGGGCAGAGGGCAAGGGATATGGCGGCGTCTGGGATCGAACTGCGTGGGGTGGCCTACGCCATGGCGGGCAAAGCCATCCTGTCTGACATTGACCTGCATTTGACCGAGGCGCGCATCGGCATTGTCGGGCGCAACGGGTCGGGCAAAACCAGTTTGATGCGGGTTATGGCCGGACTGGTGGCCCCGAGTGTTGGCACGGTTCTGGTGGCGGGCCAAGATCCCGCGCGCAACCGCAAAGCCATGCTGACCGAAGTGGGGATTTTGTTTCAAAACCCCGACCATCAGATCCTGTTTCCCACTGTGGGCGAAGAATTGGCCTTTGGTCTGACGCAGATGGGCCAAACCGACAAAGAGGCCCGCGCACAAGCCCGCCACCTTTTGGCCGAGGTGGGCCGCGCCCATTGGGAAGGGGCTGCGACCCACACCCTCAGCCAAGGCCAGCGCCAGTATCTGTGCCTCTTGTCGATCTTGGCCATGCAGCCCGCTACACTGCTTTTGGACGAACCTTTTGCCGCGCTTGATCTGCCCTCGCAGGCGCGGTTGCGGCGAAGGTTGGCGGGCTTGGCCCAGCAGATCATCACCATCAGCCACGACCCCGCTGCCGTGGTAGGCGCTGATAGGGTGATCTGGCTGGACGGAGGCCGGGTGGTGCAAGATGGGCCGCCGGATCATGTGCTTGGCGTCTTTACCGACGAGATGGCGCGGATCGGGGGGCTGGATGCTGACGCTGACCTCTCCGGTTAGGACATGGGCGCATTCTTTGTCGGCTTGGGTCAAGCTGGGGGCGATATGCGTCTTCACGCTTGCGCTGATGCAGCTGGAGGGGGGCTGGCTGGCAGGGGCTGTGGCGCTGGTCTTGGCCTTGGCAGCCAGCGGGGGGCGGGTGTTCTTTGCGCAATGGCTGAAGATGTTGCGCCCGCTTTGGCCCTTTGTTGCGCTGGTGGCGCTGTGGCAAGTTTGGTTGGGCGCACCTTGGGCGGCTTTTCCCATCATCGCCCGCTTGGGCGCGGCCGTTGGGCTGGCCAATGCCGTGACGATGACCACCGAACTGGCCGAGATTCTGGCGCTTTTGACCCGCCTTGCCCGCCCCTTGGCACGGCTTGGCGTGAAGCCGCAGGTCTTGGCGCTGTGCGTCGCGCTGGTGATCCGCTTTGTGCCCGTCATGCTGCTGCGCTATGCCCAAATCGCGTTAGCGTTTCGGGCCCGCAGCCCGCGCCGCCCGGGATGGCGGATCTTGATGCCAGTGCTTTTGGCCACCCTTGACGATGCTGACCGCGTGGCCGAGGCCTTGCGCGCACGCGGCGGGGCGGGCTAAGTGCGGGTCTGATGAAAAGGACCCTGCCCATGGAACGCAACCTGACCCATATCGCCCTCTTCGCCGCGCTGATCGCGGTGTTGGGTCTGATACCCAAGATCGATCTGATCAGCGGCGTGCCCATCACCGCGCAATCCTTGGGGATCATGCTGTGTGGCACAGTTCTAGGGGCCAAGCGCGGCTTTCTGGCGGTGGTGCTATTTGTCGTGCTGGTGGCGGCAGGATTGCCGCTGCTGTCAGGGGGGCGGGGCGGGATTGGCCTGTTTGTCGGGCCATCGGCGGGGTATTTGATAGGCTTTCCTGTTGCCGCCTTCGTGGCAGGGTTTGTGGTGGAGCGTTGGCAAGTGCGGGTTGGCGTGGCGGCCTTGGCAGGGGCTGTTCTGGGTGGGATTGTGGTGCTTTATGCCTTTGGCATTCCCGGCATGGCGCTGACACTTGGAAAATCACTGCCTGAGGCGGCCTTACTCGCGACACCGTTTTTGGCAGGCGATCTGATCAAGGCTGTACTGGCCGCGCTGGTGACCCAAGCCATCGCCCAAGCGCGCCCGGGGGCTTTGCTCTCGCGGGGTTAACGGGCGACGACCAAGGCCGTGCCCAAGCCCCCAGCGGCGGCGATGGCGGCAAGGCCGTGCCCTGCGACCAGCCCGTGAAACAGCCGGACTGCCAAAATAGCGCCCGAAGCACCAATAGGGTGGCCGCGTGCCAATGCGCCGCCGTCGGGGTTGACGATGGTTGGGTCAAGGTTTGAGGCTGCAACACAGGCCATGGCTTGGGCGGCATAGGCCTCCATCACCTCGGCCATCTGCAAGGATGCAGGGGCTAAGCCAGCAACGCGCAGCGCTTGGGCCATGACCTTTAGCGGCGCTAGGCCCGGCTCAGTAGGATCGGCCCCTTGGGTTTGGCCTGCCACAATCCGCATGGGGTTTGGCCCCAGCGGACGGTCTGCCACAATCACAAACGCCGCCCCATCCGCCGCCACCGCCGCATTGGCCGCCGTGATGCTGCCCACGAGGGTTGGGGCCCGCGCAGCCAAGGCAGGGCTTAGGGCGCGGGTGAAGGCATCAAAAGACCGGCCCGCAACCGGCACAATCTCGGCCATGAGGCGGCTGCGGGCAGCCAGCGCTTTGGCGTGGGAAAAGGCGGCCCAAGCGTCCATATCTTTGCGGGTCAGACCCAGCCGTTGTGCCAATTGCCAAGCGGCGTCATGCAGATCGGGGTCTTGATCGGGAAACGGAGAAAAAGCGGGCCTGTCGTAGGGGACAGCGGGGCCGCCATCCGGATCGGTGGCCAGCCGGATCGGGCGGCGGGAGTAGCTTTCCGCCCCGCCTGCGACCACAATGCGCGCCGCCCCGCTTTCCACCAAGGACCACGCCAGCAAGATCGCATCCAGCCCGCCCGCGCATTGGCGATCCACCGACAGGCCCGCCACAGCCTCGGGCAGGCCTGCCGCCAGGGCCGCCAAGCGTGCCGGATTGCCGCCCCCGCCCAAGGCGTTCGACAAGATCACCTCGTCCACGTCTTGGGGGTCAAGGCCCACATCGGCCAGACAGGCGCGGATCACGGGCGCTGCAAGGTCATGGACCAAAAGCCGCCGGAACGCCCCGTTGACGGGGGCCACAGCGGTGCGGCGGGCGCCGATGATCCATGTCATGGCAAATCCCTCTCCAAGCGGGCCAGATCGGGTTTGCCAGAGGGTAGCACAGCAAAGCTGTCACGCCAGAACAAGGTTTTGGGGGCTTTAAGGGGGCCAAACTTCGCCCTTAAGGCCTGCAGAATGACCGAGGTTTGGCCTTTATCCCCTTGTAGCACTGCAACCAGATGCACCCCGCGCAATCCATCGGGGCGGGGCAGCACGGCGGCTTGGGCGATACCGGGTTGGGACAAAAGGAAGGTTTCGATCTCTTCAGGATAGACGGCTTGGTCAGCCACTTTCACCATGCGACTGGCGCGGCCCGCCAGATACAGCTGGCCACCCCGCAGCGCCCCCATCTCGCCCACCGAAAGCCAGCCGTCTTGCCAGCGCGCCGATCCGGCGTCGCTGGCATAAGCTTCAAAGAGATAGGGGCTTTTGACCCAGACCTCACCATCTCTCACCTGCACTTCAACACCGGGATAGGCCGCGCCTACGGCATCGACGGGTGTGTCCGGCCCTGACAGCGTGATAAAACTGGCCTCCGCTGCGCCGTAGAATTCATGGACCGCGCAAGCAGGGGCCATCTGGCCGAGGGCAACCCGCAAGGCGGGGTCAAGCTTTGATCCGCCCACCAACGCATAGCGCAGATCGGGCAGCGTGGGACCACCTGCCCCAACCAACAGGCGCAATTGGGCGGGGGTTGCATACAGCAGCCGCACGGCCCGCGCAGCCAAGGCGGCACGCTGTCGGTCAGGGCGCAGTTCTCCCATGAGGTGCAGATCGGCCCCAAGGTGCAGCGCTTCAATCGCACCGTAAAGCGCCAAAGAATGGATAAGCCCCCCCAAAACCGCCACACGGCAGTCAGGCCCAATGCAAAAAAGCCCCGCGTTTACAGCAAAACTTGCAATCCAACTGGCCTGGGTCCGCCTGATGCGGCGCGGTGCACCGCTTGATCCACCCGTGAGGGTTTCAAAAATGGGCTCGGGCCCTGCTTGGGGTGCCGGACCTGCTCCCCCAATGCGAAACGCCCGCGCGCCCAAGATGGCGAGGGCTTCACCAGCGGGATGCGCGGCAATCACGCCCTCTTTTGGCTCCTTGCGCACCACAGGCTGCCCCGCCGCATCAAACAACCGCGCTTGGTCATGCCAGACAAAGCGCGGTGCGGCGGCATCAGCGGCCACGGGCCTAGCCTTTGGCAAGTAGGCTTGCCACACGGCGCAGCGCCAGAAGATAGCCTTCGGTGCCGCACCCCGCGATCACCCCATCTGCCCGCAGCGAGACATAGGAGTGATGACGAAAAGCTTCGCGTTTGTGGATGTTAGAGATATGAACTTCGATCACCGGACCGTCAAAAGCGTTGAGCGCATCAAAGATGGCGACCGAGGTGTGCGAGTAAGCGCCCGGGTTAATGACGATGGCAGACCCACTCAGCCGCGCCTCTTGGATCCAGTCGACCAACTGGCCCTCGTGGTTGGATTGCAGCGCCGTGACGTCAAGGTGCAAAGACACCGCCAGATCGGTGCAGGCCTGCACCACATCGGCCAAAGTCTGGGCGCCGTAAATCTCGGGCTGGCGCTGGCCCAGAAGGTTCAGGTTGGGACCGTTCAGGATGTAGACGGGTTTACGCACCGGATTTCTCCCCTTGACTGGCCGCTAGACTAGCGGAAGCCCACCCCCCTTCACAACATGCAAAAGGGGACGGAGCGAGAAAGCCGGATCCGGCCAAGCTCACCAGACACAAAGCGCCGGTCGGGGGTGGCAAAGGCGCTGTCAGGCCACGCGCGACAGGGCAAAGTCTGGCGCAAGACCAAGGGCGCGCACGACATCGCGCGTCAGATCGGCGCAGTTCAGCGTGTAAAAATGCAACTGCGCCACTCCTTCCTGCAACAGCCTTTCGCACAGCGTTGCGCATTGGGTCAGCGCAAACAGCCGCTCGCGGCCATCGCGGGCCGCGGTGGTGAAGCCCTCGTCCAGTCGGCGCGGCACCGATGCGCCGCAGCGCGCGGCAAAGCGCTTGGCCCCTGCCCACGTTTGAATAGGCAGGATGCCCGGGATGATGGGGGCGGTGATCCCCACTTTGGCGCAGGCATCGCGAAAGCGCAGGAAGGTGTCGGCCTCAAAAAAGAACGGGGTGATGGCCGAACTGGCACCCGCGTCGATCTTGCGCTTGAGCCAATCGACATCGGCTTGCGCAGTCGGGGCGTCTGGGTGGCGTTCGGGATAGGCCGCGACCCGCAGGGTGAAAAGGCCGGTTTTGGCGAGGGCGGCCACCAGTTCAACCGTGTTGGCAAAGCCGTCTGGATGGGGGGTAAAGCGGGCAGACCCCTGCGGCGCATCACCGCGCAGGGCGACGATCTGGCGCACGCCAAGGGCTGCAAAGGCTGTGGCGGTTTGCAAAGTTTCCGCACGGCTGGCCCCCACGCAGGTCAGGTGGGCGGCAACTTCCACGCCGTAGTTGCGCTGCAAGGCGACCAGCGTCTCTTGCGTTTGGCTGTGCGTGCCACCGCCTGCGCCGTAGGTGACTGACACAAAATCTGGCGACAGGGGGGAAAGGGCCTGAACGGCGTCCCACAGGCGAAACGAGGCCTCAACGCTTTGCGGCGGGAACACTTCGAAAGACACTTGGGCGCGGGTCATCTGAACCTCCATATCGACTTGCCCTTTTGTGGCAGAGGCGAGATAGTGAAGCAAATTCATAATTTTCACAATGATCATGAGGTTTGTCGCATGTATCTGGAGCTGCGCCACTTCCGCACCCTGCGGGCCATTCAACAAGCGGGCGGGTTGGCCCGCGCGGCGGACCTGCTGCACACCACGCAATCCGCCCTGTCGCATCAAGTGGCGGGGTTAGAGGATCAGGTGGGCATGGACCTGTTCGTGCGCCGATCTAAACCGCTGCGGTTGTCGGCGGCGGGGATGCGGATGCTGCGGGTGGCCGAACGCATCCTGCCCGAGATAGCCGCGCTGGAGGACGAGTTTCGCGCCCTGCAGTCGGGCAAAACCGGACGGCTGCATATCGCCATTCAATGCCACGCCTGTTTTGACTGGCTGTTCCCCGTGCTGGACCTGTTTCGCCATGCGTGGCCTGAGGTCGATGTCGACATCCGCGCGGGGCTGGCCTTTGACAGCTTTCCTGCCTTGCTGCGCGAAGAGGTGGATCTGGTGATATCTTCCAACCCTGAACCTTTGGGCGGGATTACCTTTCATCCGCTGTTTGATTATCATCCGACCTTTGTTGCCTCGTCACGCAACCCCTTGGCCGCCAAAGCCGTGATCGAGGCGGAAGATTTTCGCGACCAGACCCTGATCACCTATCCGGTCGGGCGCGATAAGCTGGACATTTTCACCGAACTCTTGACCGCGGCACGGGTGGAACCCCGCGCCCAGCGCGCGGTGGAGTTGACGGCGGTGATCTTGATGCTGGTGGGGTCAGATCGCGGCGTGGCAGTGCTGCCCGACTGGGTGATCCGCGACGTAAAAAGCCATGCCGATTATGTGACACGGCCCTTGGGGCCGGGGGTGATCACCAAACGCTTGTACGCAGCAACCCGCGATGAAGATGCCGCCCGCCCCTTTATGGCGCATTTTCTGCGGCTGGGGCGCAGTGAGCCAGTCAAGCTGCAAAGGGGATAGGCCGCGCCTTTGGCCAGCGCCCCGGGGCCAGCCCCGGACCCCGGGATATTTGAGCACATATGAAAGGGGTTGACGGGGGAGGGTTGGGGGGCAATCGTGCGGCAGATCATGGTTTTTAGCGCAAATCCTTGAGATCGGCGCTGGTGCGCGTGATCTTTTGGAGCCTGTCATGAGCCTGCTTGCCGTCAAATCCTTATCGCTGACCCTTGGGCTGCCGCTGTTTTGTGATCTGAGTTTTACGCTGGAACCGGGGGATCGTTTGGGGCTGATTGCGCCAAACGGGCGGGGCAAATCCTCGCTGCTGCGGTGTCTGACGGGCGAGATGGAGCCATCGTCGGGGGAGATTACCAAGGCGCGGGGGGTGACGCTGCGCCGGGTGGAGCAAGAGGTGCCAGACACGCTGCGCAAAGTAACGCTCCGCGCGGCGGTGGCGGGGGCGCTGGCGGACCCTGAGGGCGAGTTTTGGCGCGTTGACGTGATGCTAGACGCGCTGGAGGTGCCAGAGGCGGTGCGCGATCAGCCTTTGGGGGATCTGAGCGGTGGGTGGCAGCGCACCGGCCTTTTGGCGCGGGGTGCTGTGGTAGACCCCGATATCTTGCTGCTGGACGAGCCGACCAACCACCTTGATCTATCCCGCATCGGCATTTTGCAGCGCTGGCTTCAAGGCTTGGCCCGCGATGTGGCGGTGATCATAGCCAGCCACGACCGCGCCTTTCTGGACGGGGTGACGGGGCGCAGCCTGTTCTTGCGCGATGTGGGCGCGCGGTCTTTCGCGCTGCCCTATTCGCGGGCGCGAGCAGCCCTGAACGAGGCCGACGCCGCCCAAGGCCGCCAGTTCGAAAACGACCTCGCCAAGGCCGATCAACTGCGCAAACAGGCGGCGAAGCTTAAGAACATCGGCATCAACAGCGGGTCGGACCTGTTGATCACCAAGACCAAACAGTTGAAAGAGCGCGCCGAAAAGATCGAGGCGCAGGCGAAAGCCGCCTTCAAAGAGGTTTCGGCAGGTGAGATACGGCTGGCAAATTCCGGCACCCATGCCAAGGCGCTAGTGGCGCTGGCCGATGCGCAGATTGTCACGCCGGATGGGCGGCCCTTGTTTCGCACCGGTCAGAAATGGGTGGAAAAGGGCGACAGGGTGGTGCTTTTGGGCCAAAACGGTTCGGGCAAGACGCAATTGGTGCGCGCCGTGCTGCAAGCGATCACGGCAGGGCACGGCGAGATCAAGGTGCCGCCCTCGCTGGTCTTGGGCCATTCCGATCAGGCCTTGGCCCAATTGCCGCCCAAGGCCACGCCCTTTGATCTGGTGATGGGCTTCAAGACCGGCGATGGTGCCGCGCGGGGGCTTTTGGCCGAAG
>CAXNKP010000020.1:0-12658 GCA_964202815.1 Stagnihabitans sp.
GGGCAGGGCGGTATCGCCTTGGGCGCGCGGCTGCGGCAACTGGGGGTGCCGACCATTATCGTTGAGAAGAACGCCCGACCTGGAGACAGCTGGCGCAACCGTTACAAATCCCTGTGTCTGCATGACCCGGTGTGGTATGACCATTTGCCCTATCTGCCCTTCCCGCCGAATTGGCCGATTTTCGCACCCAAGGACAAGATTGGCGACTGGCTGGAAATGTACACCAAGGTCATGGAGCTGAATTACTGGACCAAGACCACCTGCAAACATGCCTCTTACGATGAGACAGCGCGCGAATGGACGGTGGTGGTTGACCGCGACGGCAGCGAAGTCACGCTCAAGCCCAAGCAACTGGTGTTGGCCACCGGCATGTCGGCCAAGGCCAATATGCCAAAATTTGAGGGCATGGCGCGGTTCAAGGGCGAACAGCACCATTCGTCCAGGCACCCCGGACCCGATGCTTACAAGGGCAAGCGGGCCGTTGTGATCGGATCGAACAATTCGGCCCATGACATCAGCGCCGCCCTTTGGGAGAATGATGTCGATGTGACCATGGTGCAGCGGTCCTCCACGATGATTGTGAAGTCTGACACGCTGATGGACATCGGGATGGGCGATCTTTACTCGGAACGCGCCCTTCGGGCCGGTATCACCACCGACAAGGCCGACATGATCTCTGCCAGCATGCCCTACCGCATCATGCACAAGGGCCAGACCGGACTTACCCGGAAGATGCGCGAGCGCGATGCCACCTTTTACGCGGCGCTGAAGAAGGCCGGGTTCTGGCTGGATTATGGCGACGACGATTCCGGCCTGTCGATGAAATACCTGCGGCGCGGGTCGGGGTATTACATCGACGTAGGGGCAAGTCAGTTGATCATCGACGGCAAGATCAAGCTGGCGCATGGCAATGTGAAAGAGATCACGGAAGACGCCGTGGTACTGGAGGATGGCACGGTGCTGCCCGCCGATGTGATCGTCTACGCCACGGGCTTTGGCTCGATGAACGGCTGGGCGGCAGACCTGATCGGGCAGGATGTGGCCGACAAGGTGGGCAAATGCTGGGGGATCGGGTCTGCCACCACCAAGGATCCCGGCCCTTGGGTGGGCGAACAACGCAATATGTGGAAACCAACCCACCAAAACGGCCTGTGGTTCCACGGCGGCAACCTGCACCAGTCGCGCCACTATTCCCAGTTTTTGTCCCTGCAGTTAAAAGCAAGGATGCAAGGCATCCCGACGCCGGTTTATGGCATCCCGCAGACCCATCATCTGGGCTGACGGACCCGTGATCTGGACTAGGTCCCCGCGCCTCACCGCGCTGGGAACATCAGCGATGGCGCGATACCCGCCGCCGCGACAGGGATGTAAACCATCCTTCGCGGTCCGAAGTTATGAAGCGGCAGACAGTCATAAACTTGGAACTGAAAGGCGCAAAGGCCATTGGGGAGCGTGCTAAGCTGGCCTCACTCCAAGGCTATCTGGGATCCACTGGGGGTGGGATGTACAATGATTTGCCTTCCCTCCACCCAGACCGAGTGCAAGTCAAGCTGAGGGGTCAAAACCACAAAGCTTGCCAGCGCCCCTGGTGCGATCCGGCCAAGATCATGGCGGTTGAGATATTCAGCTTGCCGGGTCGAGCACATTTCGGAAGCCTCAGCTATCGAGAAACCCAGCGTGACAAGATTGCGAAATCCGTCACGCATGGTGATGGCACTGCCGGCCAGCGACTTTCCGTTAGCAAGCATGATCATATTTCCCGTTTTGATCACATGGCCATCCGTGCCGACACCGTGCTCACCATCTGGACAACCGGCCAGCGCCGTGGCGTCGCTTATGGCATAAAGTCGCGGGATCGCCCGGGCAGCGGCGCGTATCATCGCAGGATGCACATGGATCAAATCGCAAATCAGTTCGGCGTAGCGCCCCGCAGCCAAGGCATAGGTTGCAACACCTGGTTGACGGTGATCAAGGCCGGACATGCCATTGAAAAGATGCGTGAAGCCCGCAAGTCCACGGCAAAATCCCGCTGCAGTTTCCTCGGCAGAGGCAAGGCTGTGGCCAATCTGAACCCGGCAACCGCGCGCGGTCAACGCCTCAACGACCTCGCTGACACCGGGTATTTCGGGGGCAACTGTGGCGATGACGATGGGGCAGATATCAGCCCATCGCAGTGCCAGCTTTACATCCCCGGCAAGCGTCACGTTGGACTGCGCGCCAAGTTTGCCGGGATTTATGAACGGCCCTTCCAGATGCGCACCTAGAACGGTTGGCTCATTGGGCTGAGGGCGGCTCCTGACAGTCTCGATGTCGGCCAATGCCTGTTCGATTACGGCTACGGGTGCAGTCCCAGTGGTTGGCGCGATGGCAACGGTGCCGCGCGCTGCGTGAAACCGCAGGAAACGGCGGATGCCATCCTCGCCGTCGCTGTAGTCGACGCCGTCACCGCCGTGCACATGCAAATCAATCCATCCGGGCAGGATATAGGGGCCATCAGGCGTGCCTGACATTGGAATTGCCGTTCCCGTAACTGCGACGATCCGGTTTTCCTCCCAGACGACATGCCCTTTGACCCAACCTGATGGCGTCAGGATACAACCTTCTGGGGATTTTTGCCGAGATGTTAACACGTCATTCGCCTTTTCGTTTGATTTCCGAACACCCATTTGGCGCTTCCGGTCTTGCTTCAAATCAGCCCTTAGCGATCCGTCGGTTGGCATCGTTCCAGTTCATGGCAGCCAGCATGGCTGCGCCGCGGACGCCGCTGCTGTCGCCAAATTTTGCAGCCAAAATCGTTGGCCCTTCTGCCCCCTCAAGCCGGCGCAATGCGAAGCGATGGCTTAGATCCCCAGCTAGGCTATTTATCCGCGACAATCCTCCGCCCAATACGATGCAATCGGGATCAATGGTCAGTTGAATCACATCCAGCAACTCACAAAGAACATTGAGCCAGGTATCGTAAACACGGCGCATGGCGTCATCACCTGTGGATGCCAGCGCGACGATGCGTTCAGCTGATATGTCGGCACCCGTTAAATGATGCGCCAAAGCCCGCATGCCGGGTCCGGAAACCACCGTTTCAAAGCATCCTGTTCTGCCGCAGCCGCACAGCAGCGCCGGCACATCACGCAGCGCCTTGCGATATGCTGGCAGACCGATATGACCGACTTCTCCGGGAAGACCGTTGTGTCCGGCAACCAACCTGCCTTGATGGCAGATGCCACCGCCACAGCCCGTTCCAAGGATCAGCCCGAACACAGTCTCAAAGCCCGCACCTGCGCCACCTGTGGCTTCCGACAGCGCAAAACACTTGCAGTCATTTTCAATCGGGATCGAAAATCCGATCCGCCGCTCCAGATCGGCGCGCAGCGGCATTCCGCTCGCTGGCAAGTTCGCAGTTCTTGACAGACCGGAGTGGGGGTCGATCAAGCCCGGAATACCGATGCCAAACGGCAGATCCCCGATATGCGCAAAATCAGTGCCCGCCAGGGTGCGCAGCCAAGTGTACTGCGCGACCAGTGCATCGACCAAAGCGGGATAAGAGGTGGAAGGTGTTGCAATGCGGCGCGACTTGAGCGGAACAAGATTGGCATCGAACAGACAAGCCTCGATTTTCGTGCCGCCAAGATCGATCCCGCCATACATTTGATGGTTCATTCTGCCAATGGGTAGAGGATCACACCCTCGACCACCCGCCTGACGGTGCCGCCGCTGAACGGATTGTCGATATCGAGGCCCAAGACCTCCGACCAGACAATCGCCTGCATTTGCGCTGCCACCACATAAAGAACTGCTGTCCACGCGTCGTTGCCGACAGTGGGCACGTGTAGATCGACCTCGTGCTTGTTGGGCCCGAGGGTCAGGACGGTGTTTGCTCCATATTGCGCCCTAATCTCGTTCGCGGCGTCCATATCATAACGCCGCGTATGAGGATCGCCGGATACCAAAACATGGACCCTCGTGTTGGCGTCGACAATGGCTTTTGGACCATGACGAAACCCCAAGGTCGAGTCCCACAGGGTCGAAATGGCCCCAGCCGAAAGCTCCAGCACCTTCAAGGCACTTTCGTGCGCTGCACCCTGAAGAACACCCGAGCCCAGGAACACCGCGCGCGACGGCGTTTTGGCACCTGCTGAGCGCGCAAGGTCAAGCGATTGTGCCATCACGGCCTCGGCCGCGCTTGCCAGCCGCGATAGGGCTTGGGCAACGGGCATCGGTGGGTGATCATCCAGACAAGCCAATGCGCTTAGCAACATGGTGCTATAGCTTGATGTCATGGCAAGCGCCTGATCATTTGTCTCGCGGGGCAATAGGACAAGACGCTGCGTGCCGGGCCCGGGTGCTTTGCGCGTCGCAAGAACCCCGTCTGCATTGCAGGTAAAATTCAACCGATCCGCATCAGGCGCATGGCGGTCAAGCAGATCAAGCGTGCCTATGGTTTCAGAGCTGTTGCCGCTGCGGCCGAAGGAAACGACCAGAACCTTGACACCCGGCCGTATGTAGTTTCGAGGGCAGCTTACCAGATCAGTGGTAGCAACGCAGCGATACCTTGCGCGCCCTGGCCGGCTGTTGAGGTAGGTGGACAGCAATTCGCCGATAAAGGCCGACGTCCCTGCACCGCAGAACCAGATCTCGTCGTAATCACGCGACCGGATCCACGTTGATATCTTTTCTGCTTGGCTTGCAAGTGCCCCGGCCCAAGCCCGCCAAACCGTGGGTTGGGCGGTGGCCTCCTGAAAGGTGCGCCACTTTGTCAGTGCGCCGGGTGTCTTGCCGTTGGCAGGTATCATAACTACATCTCGCTTGGGCTGAGGTTGGCGATCAGAAGGTTTACACCCTGATCCAGTAACTTTTTAGCGACGGCATCGGGAATATTGCTGTCGGTGACAATCGCGTCGATCTGGTCGATATTGCAAAAGCGATGCAGACTTGGCGCCCGGAATTTTGTCGAGTCCACCAGAACGACGACACGTTGACACGTCGCCATCATCGTGACGCATTGGTGCGCCTCGGCCTCGTTGAAGGTGCTCAGTCCCAACACGGGGTCAATGCTATCGGCGCCAAAATATACGGTATCGAACCGCATGGTTTGCAGCGAACTTTCAAGAAGCCGCCCGGTCAGGGCCTTTGCTTCAAACCGTAAAGTTCCCCCCGGCAGGATGATCGTATGCTGAATGCAGCCCCAGAGGGCCTCGACGATATTAAGCCCGGTCGTAAGAATAGTTCGCCCTGAATGGGTGCGAAGTTGCTGAGCAAAAAGTTGCGTCGTAGATCCGGAATCGAGAATAAGTGAGCGGTCTGCTTCCACCAACTCCAACGCCTTCTTGGCGATCGCAAGTTTCAGATCGCGGTTCACAAACGCTTTGTCATCAATTGTTGGTTCGAGAAACAGCCGATTAGAAGATGTATTTCCTTCCGCCAGCGAAATGGCCAGCGCGATGCGGAAATCCGGCATCCCCTTATAGCCATAGTGCCGACAAAACCGGATGACTGACGGCTCGCTGACGCCAGCCGCCGCGGCGATATCTTGAACCGACCATGTCATGAACTTGCCGGGCACCTCAATCAGCACAGTGGCAATGCGCCCGAAAGCCTTGCTCAAAGTCGGCAGGCCCCCTTGGATCATTTGGACCAGCGACCGTACAGGGGGCAATTGATCAACGCTGTTCATAATCGGACCGTGAAGCGTTTTTGAAGGGACGACATCTTGCATGCTTTACAATAGGGCGGGCGGTTTCTTTGGTAACAGGCTGCCAGGTCAAGTTTTTGCCAAATTTGCATTGCGCCCTTCAAGATCAAAAACCAGCAGTCGATCAGGCGACAAATCAAGCTGTAGCTTTTGTCCAGCCTTGTAATCTAATTGCCCTGCAAGGCGCACTGTCATCGGTTGACGACCGTCAAGATGGCCATAAAGGATCGTTTGGTCGCCCAAGTGTTCCACAACATCGATCTGCATCGGCAGTTTGCCGGCCCCGGTTACCACGGACACATCCTCTGGGCGGATGCCAATTTCAAGACCATTCGTGCCATTCAATGCGCCCCAGTCGCCACTCACCTCCAGTTTGCCGCCGCCCGGAAGTTCAACTGTAAGGATGCGCCCATCAAGTTTTACGTCGTTGACACGGATGAAATTCATCGGGGGTTGGCCCAGAAAGCCTGCCACAAATTTGTTGGCTGGCCGATTGAACAGATCAAGGGGAGGGCCTTCCTGTTCAATCTGGCCCGCATTCAGAATAACCATGCGATCCGCCAAGGTCATGGCTTCAACTTGATCGTGGGTCACATAAATCATGGTATTGCCGAGGTCGCTGTGAAGTTTCGCCAGTTCAACCCGCATTTCGGCGCGCAGTGATGCGTCAAGGTTGGACAAAGGCTCATCAAACAGGAAAATCCCCGGTTTTCGGGCCAGCGCTCGACCAATGGCAACACGTTGACGCTGTCCGCCCGACAATTCTTTGGGTTTGCGGTTAAGCAACATGTCAAGTTTCAGGAATTTGGCGATCTCAAGCACCCGTATCTTGATCGCAGCCTTGCTTTCTCCGGCTATTTTCAGCCCAAAACCGATGTTTTCGGCCACCGACATGTGGGGATAAAGCGCGTAAGACTGAAACACCATTGCCACACCACGAGAGATCGGATCGGCCTCCGTCATATCCTCACCATCCAGCAACAGCGTACCGGACGTAACGGGTTCCAGCCCTGCGATACAGCGCAAAAGGGTCGACTTTCCGCAACCCGATGGCCCAACAAGCACCACGAATTCCCCCTCGGATATTTTCAGGTTCACATCGCGGATCACCTCGACATTGCCAAACGACTTGCGGATATCTTTTAATTCAACGCTTGCCATGACGGTGCTAAGCCTTCCTCTGCTGGGTCTTGTCATTTTCTGATGCGGGGCGGGCGGTGTGCATCTGAAAGTTCAGATGCTGCGGAAGCGGAAACTGCGAAAGCCTAGCTGTCAGTTCTGCCGACGTCGGATCGCGTCCGAGCGTGCGGCGGATTGTGTTGCGCTGAAGCGCCTGCCAAAGATCGCCCAACAGGGTTTCACCCTCGCGGATGGTGGCAAACTCGGTGGTCAGAAAATCTTCCAACGCCTCGACTTCGCCCGATTGGGCCGCAACCTGCGCGCGGGCAAGAATGACCCGTTCGCGCCCTTGCACCACAGCAGGAAGACCAACCAAAAACGCCTTTAGGGCAGAAATCTGGCCGGACTGGCGGTAGAAATCAACGATTTCATCCGCCAGTTCCGGCGGAGCGCCCGGCAGGCCCCATGCCTGCATATAGGCCCGTTCTGCCACGTCCTGCGATGGCGCAACAAGCGCGCACTGGCGATAGCCAAGCCATGTCGGCTTCAGCGCTAGAGATCCTTCAAAGAAGTTTGCAGCTTCTGCCTTCCGGCCATCGTTCAAAGCAGCAAGCCCCAGCATCAAGCAGCTTAGCCATGTATCGCCATGCGCCTTGGCACTGTTTGAAATCGCAGTGCACCAGCGGGCCGACACCACAAAATCGTCAGGCACGGCCTCAAGCGATTTGGGTGAAAACTTGCCGGCCTCAATCAGATCTTCCCATGCCGACGGCTGAGGGTCGGGGATGGAAAAATCAAGCCCTGCGGCAATTGATCTGCCAGAAAGACGCTCATCGCGCCCGCCCCAAGGCGAACCTAAGGCGAGGCGCTGGTCAGACGGGCGCACCGACATCTGGCGAAGGAAAAGATCTATCGCCTCCAATTCCTCGGCGGGAAACCGGCGGTCGACGGCATCACCCGTTGCTGCGACCGCATCTTGGTAATCTGCGGCATGTGCCTTTGCCCCATCAACAACCAAAGCACCGTAGCATTCGGTCCAGTGGATCTCGGTATTGCCCGGCAGAGGGAACCTTTGGTTCTGAGTTGGAGCAATCCCACTTTGAATCTCGATGTAATCGCCCTTTCCTGTCTGCGAGAGGAAGTCCATCCAGTGCTTTCCGCCCGGTCCTGTGCCGAAATAGAAAAACTTACGCCCGCGCATAGCGTCGGTTGCTGTCTGCGCCAGACCGACCCCGTCTTGATCCAGCGCAGCTAACCAAAGCCTTGGGGCATCAGGGGCGCGAAAAAACACCGAGACCGCATCAACCCAGTTGTCAGGGTAAGAGCCGTCAAAGCGGGTCAGGTCTGGGAAGGGAAAACGTTCAAGTTGATTGCCTGGCAGCACGTGTTCAATCCCATACTCTGCGGTGCTGATAACTCGCATTCCGGGGCTGGCCGCAACGGCAGTATTGGTCCACCAATAGGCCAGATTATCAGTTTGATCGGGGTTTATAATGCGGCCATGGACAAACAGCCGATCATCGCCATCTGGAATGAACAGATCAATCTGCCATGCTACTTCCAACACGCGGTCAAATTCATAAAGCCGCAAGATCGGTCCACGATCGGTTTCAAGTGTTGCGGCAAAAACCGGCGCGCAAGCAACCGGAGTGTGACCTGGAACCAAACCGTTCCATTCAATGCCGCCAGAGAACCACGCATTCAGCAACCCCAAATTGCCGGGCTGAAACACCGGATTGGCAAAAACCAGATCGCGACCGCAGTCATGGTCACGCAGGCTTAACAATCGCCCACCAAATTGCGGAGCAATGGTCAGTCCAAGACGGCTGTTGCCCATCGATATGATTGGCAGCACCTGCGATACTTGGCTGCGATCATAATTGTCAAAAACCTGATAGGGCAGAACAGAGTCTTTTCCCCAGACAAAGCCATGCAGGCTTTCTTGCACACTCAATCCGCGATTGGGCGGTGTTGTCGCATCAGAAAACAAGTGTTGCCAGCTAAACTTCGGCATGGGGTTGGGTGGCCCCAAGCGCGCGACCGGCATCTGGACCGTCGAGGTTAAAATTTTCGCACGGTTTTCCCTGTGGTCCGGCGGTGTGTTCATTTCACGCCCCCCATCGTGATGCCGCTGATCATGCGATCAGAGAGGAACAGGAATAGTGCAATAGTGGGGATCATCACGATGGTAACACCGGCAAAAAGCCCGGCCCAATCGCCGCCCGAATACTTCATCGAAGTTATCAAGGAATACATTCCCAATGACAGCGTGCGGTTTTCCGGGCTGTCAATGAGAACAAGCGCAAGTTGAAACTCGTTCCACAAGCCGACGAAATTCAAGATAGCGACTGTAAGTATCCCCGGTTTTGCCAAAGGAAGCATGACATGCCAAAAGATCTGCCAATCCTTGCAACCGTCGATCCGTGCGGCGGATTCAAGCTCGGACGGCAACGAAGAGAAAAACCCCTGCAGCACGAAAACAGTAAACGGTATCGAAACTGCGACGTAGACAAGACCAAGTCCGCTCAACGTATCGGCCAAACCCAACTTGGCCATGATCACCGCCAAAGGCACGAATAACAGCGGTATGGGTACACCCATGCCAAACACCAGAAAACTTGAAATAACCTGACGACTGCGAAATTTACCCCGGCTCAGGACATAGGCCGCCGGCGTACTTACGATCAATAGCACCAAGACCGACAGCGACACCACGAGCAAAGAGTTCAGAAAGTAATCACCAAAGCGACTGGAAACCCAAGTTTTCACATAGTTGCCAAAAGCTGGGTCGTAGGGAATGCTCCACGGCTGCGAGAAAAGTTTGCGCGTTGATTTCAACGAGGCGAACACCACCCAAAGCACGAAGAACAACGAAAACCCCGACCAGCCACCAACAATGATGTAACTTGCTGCGTTTTTCCAGCGTCTTGGCCAGCGTCTTGAGTGGATGCTTTTGCGAGACTTCATTTCAGTACTCCACCTGATCCCGCCGCAACAAAAGGCGCAAAACCGTGACCGAAATCACCATCATCAAAAACATTGTGACGCCGATCGCTGTAGCGTAGCCAAGTTGGTAAATCGGATCGCGTTGACCAAACCCCATGATGTAAAGATAGATTGAAGGGGTATAGAGGTTCTGATTTATTTCTGGGCCGCCAAAGGCATAAGGAAATTCAAAAACGGTGATTGCCTGAACCACCCAAAGGACCAGCGTGATCAACAAAACATCCCACATCATCGGAAGGGTGATCAGCCGGAAAATCTGCCGATTGTTGGCCCCTTCCAATCGGGCCGCTTCAATCATATCGATCGGGATCTTGTCGGCGCCAGAAAGGATCAGAATTGTGAAAAACCCTGTAGAAATCCACACAAGCCCCACCAGCATCGCCCAGATTATATTTTCAGGCGCGGTCCATGCCATTTTTGCCAGATCTTCAAGCCCGATGGATTTCAAAATGTTGGTCAGCAGTCCATAGCGCGGCATGAACACGAAGGACCAAAAGGTAGTAATTGCAATTGCGGCAATCACATTAGGCATGAAAATCATCGCACGAAACAGCTTCTTGCCCCAGATCCCAGAATTCAGCAGCACCGTGAACAAAAACGCAAAGCCAAACACCGCCACCCCGCCAGCAAGAAGGATTACCAGCATGTTTCCAACCGAAAGCCAGAAGATATGATCCGTTAGCAGCCTGGAATAGTTTCGAAGGCCGACCCACGTGACGTTATCGCCAAATCCTGAAGTCTCAAACAGGCTCAGATAAAAGGCCTGAATTGCAGGAAAAACAAGAAAGCAAAGATAAAGGGTTAATGCTGGCATCAGGAAGACCAGGATCATTCGCCGTCGCATCATCGGTTTACCCTCGCTTGGGTTTGTGAAAGAGGTGCATCCTGTGTAGAAAAACTACACCTTCACGGTCGCGAACGGCACGAGAGGTGCCATTCGCAGTTGTTTTAGCCGTTAGCGCAGTCTGATCATTGGGCCTTCCAGTATTCCGCCGTGGCTGCAATCATCGTTGCTACGAATTCTTCCGGTGTGGCCTGACCAAGAAACATCTTGTTGTATTCAGGCTTTGCGACGTTTGAGTTGAAGTCCGGATAGTAAAGTGCAAGGCCGCCCGCAAAGTTGGAAAGCGCTGTTGCCTCGGCAGCAGACGTCGCGCCATCAGCAATAATCGCGGGCCATTCCACGCCTTTGCGTGTCACACCGACAACGCCGGTTTCAACCATGGTCTTTTGGGCTTCCTCGCTGACGACATATTTAAGGAACTGGGCGGCTTCCTCGGCGTTGGGTGAGTCTTTCAAGACCATCATCCCGATCAAGGCAACCTCCATATCCGTGCTTTTGCCGACACCCCCGGGAACTTCGGGGAAACTAAAGGCAGCCCAGGGGAAGTCTTGCCCCGCAGTTTCCAGCAGTTCCGTCGGCAGCCAGGACCCGACCAGTTCACCCATCGTATCGCCAAGCGCCACAGTGGTCTGTCCTGCCGGCCACTGGAACCCGCGCGCATCTTCGGCGATACATCCTGCGTCCCACAACTGCCGCGATTTCTGCGCAGCATCCAGAACCGCCGGATCAGCCCAACCAGCCCCGGATTTGTCCTCCATCAGCTTAAGGACAGCATTCGCACCCAGCGTCCGTTCCACTAAGTTCGAGAAAAAGAGCATGTTATAATCAGCCGCGTCACTTTCTACGACGAGGGCGTGCTTGCCAATCCCCTTTACGGCGTCGCAAACAGCGATCAGATCATCCCATGTTTTTGGAGGCGTGGCGCCGGCCTCATCCATCATCTCTTTATTATACCAAAAGTTGACGGTATTGTAGATATAGGTGATCTGATAATACTTGCCGTCAGAAGAATAGAGGTCAAGCGTGCCGGGCAGCAATGCGTTTTTCAACTCGTCATCAACGATCCCGGAGAGGTCGTAGGCAAGACCCTCTTTTTGCAGTCCGCCCACAAGCTGGTCACCATCCTGATCCATGAAATCAACCTTGGTGCCCGCCTGAAGCGCCCCACGAAGCTTGGTCTGGTTCTGACGACCATTCCAGACAACACTGAAGGTCGTTTCCGGATTGGCTACAGTGTAAGCATCCATGATCATCTGCAGCGCCTTGGCCTGCGGCTCTGTTTCATTCCACATGGACCAAAATGTCAGCTCGGCAGCCGACCCAGCGCCTGCAGAGGCCATAAGACCCGTCGTAAGGGCTGCAACTGAAAGTACGTAACGCGACGCGGAAAACAGCATTTCTTCCTCCCATTTGATTTCAAGTTCTGGGCAGCTCAGTGCGACCCGTCGCGAAGCCATGTTTGGCCTGCGATCAGAACTATATTCAATATGTGTAGTATTACAACATGTTTTCTCGAACTTAATCCCTAAAGTAGTTTAACAACATTTTCGAGCCGGACCAAGCGGGTGCCGCGCCAACAGCTTAAAAATCAGGTCAATCTTGCCGCGCGTCGCATCGGCACGCATCAGGCTGCCACAAAGGTATGGTGGCTTGGCGATGTTCGCGCCCGCCTCACCCTTGCAAAGCCTTGGGGTGAAGGTGATCCGTAAAAAATGCTAAACACCTGAGCAACCACAGTGGCAGGTGCACACTTAAGCTTCGCTCTATGGTTGCACATGCGCGACAAGGAGGTTGCGCGGCGTTGTCACAAGCCGGCCTTGTGCAAAAAGCGATAGAGCGTGCCACTGTATTGATTGATCCGGGTTTGCAAAATGGGATTGATTAACGTCCATCGTTATGGCGTTGAGTGAGACCTATCAAGGCGGATTTTAGACATTATCAGATCCTTTCCTTAAGTTTAGTTTAGTTTAGTTTAGTTTAGTTTAGTTTAGTTTAGTTTA
>CAXNKP010000021.1:0-12480 GCA_964202815.1 Stagnihabitans sp.
GCCACATATACATCTAGCCATAGGCACAGAGTTTTCAGGAAGGCGACATGATGAAAAAGCGACTTGATGCAGCGCACCCAAACGGCACCGAAGCGCTCACGTTCAAGTTTGATTTTGAACTGTTGAACTTCGAACTCCCGAACTTGGAATTTGACCTATCAAACCTAGACCAACTTCTAAAATTTGACCTCGACAGCATCGGTGTGGAATTCGACGCAGGGAATTTTCTGACATCCAATCGCGCGCGCGTCTTGGGGTGTTATGCTCCAAAGCCGAAAAATTGTGGGGCAAGAACCCGGCGGGGGACGCTATGCAAATGCAAACCCATTCCGGGCAAACGACGCTGCAAACTTCATGGAGGGGCGTCGACGGGCCCAAAGACGCCCGAAGGAAGAGGCCGCATCGCGGAGGCCCAACGCCGACGATGGGCCGGAAGGCCGTAAGCTAGCGGCAAGCGACTGATTCAGGGTGTATATTTAGGTGGATACTTAAAATAAGAATTTCAAATTTATCCAACAAAAACAGTAAGTTAAATAAAAATAATGGTGCCCCCAACAGGGATCGAACCCGTGACCCCCTGATTACAAATCAGGTGCTCTACCAGCTGAGCTATAGAGGCAGCAATGTTTCAATAGCTAAGATCTTCCCCGCTTGCAAGCCTTAGGCGCGTGAAGATCGTGCCATAATTGCTACCGCTGTCAGGCTAAAGGTGATTACAAGCAGGGCGGCGGGGGCGGCTTCGGTGATTTTCTCTAGGCTGGCCAGATCATAAGCGCGGGTTGAGAGCGTGTTGAAGTTGAACGGGCGCAGCATCAATGTGGCGGGCAGTTCTTTGACGCAATCGACAAAGACCATCAGCAGCGCCGTGCTGACCGATCCGCGCATCAAGGGCAGGTAGATCCGGCGCAGCACACCGCCCGCAGATTGTCCAAGCGAACGCGCGGCCATCGGCAAAGTCGGGGAAATACGACCAAAGGCTGCCTCAACCGCCCCTTGCGCGATGCCGAAAAAACGAACCATATAGGCCAGCACAAGGGCCGCCGCCGTGCCGGTAAGCAACAGGCCTGGATCGCGGCCAGTGACGGCCAAGATGCCATCGGCCAATCGATGGTCTAGCGCGGCAAGGGGGATCAAGATGCCCACTGCCAGCACAGCGCCCGGCGCGGCATAGCCCAAGGAGGTGACCGGCAAGATCAGTCGTGCCAGCCACATCCGAGACAGCCGCAGCCCCTGGATCAGGAAGGTCGCAGCCGCCACGGTCAAGACGGCGGCGATCGCTCCGACCATCAGCGTGTTGATCATGGCCTGACCCAGACCGGGCGAAAGCCATGCCTTGGGCTTTTGCAGCGCATGGCCCAGCATCACTGCCACGGGCAGGCCAAAGCCCAAGGTCAGCGGTATGAGGCAAGCCAGCATCGCGCCCCAAGCCTGCATTCCCCGCAGGTGCAGCGGCACCACAGGTTGCACGGCCCGAGAGGGTTTGTGAAACCGCGCATTGCGCCGGCTTGAGCGTTCCAGAAAGATCAGCCCAAAGATCAAGACCAATATCACCCCGGCCAATTGCGCAGCCCCGCCGGCGTTGTCGCCGTTCAGCCAAGTGGAAAAGACACCCGTGGTCAGGGTTTGCACAGCAAAATGTTGCACCGTGCCGAAGTCGGCCACCGTCTCCATCAAGACCAGCGCCAGGCCTGCCGCAATGGCGGGCCGCGCCAAAGGCAGACCCACCCGCCAGAACAGGCCCCAAGGCCCTGCGCCCAAGGCGCGCGCGACTTCATAGGTGCCGCCCGACTGCTCGCGAAAGGCGGCACGCGCCAAAAGGTAGACATAGGGGTAGACAGCCGCCGCCAGCACAAGCGTGGCAAAGCCCAGCGAATGCACCTCGGGGAATGTGTAGTCCTTGGCCGAAGTCCACCCCATGACGAGCCGCAAAGCGCCCTGCAAAGGGCCGGAATAGTCCAGAAAATCAACCAGGGCATAGGCGCCGATATAGGCTGGGATGGCCAAGGGAAAGAGCAGCGCCTGATCCAGCAGGCGCGCTAACGGGAAGCGGTACATCACTACCAGCCAAGCCGCCCCCGTGCCCATAGCCACCGACAAGACCCCAACACCTGCGGCCAAAATCACCGTATTGGCCACATAGCGCGGCAGAACGGTGGCCATGAGATGGGGCCAGATATTCTCGGTTGGATGAAAGGCCAGCCAGAACACCGCCACCACCGGGGCGACAACCACTAGCCCTATCACAACTGCGCCAGCTGACCAAAGGTCAGGGCGGGCCAAGCGACTTAGTTGACTCTTTTGCTGGGTCATAGCCGCCCCTTAGCGCAAAGCGCTTGGCCTGTCCAGAAAAGGCGCGCGTCAGGCCATGCCCAATGCAGCTTTGTACACTTCCAGCACAGCCTCTTCTTCGGCCAATTCGTCGGGCTTGCGCTTGCGCATCGCCAGCACTTTGCGCAACACCTTGGTGTCGTAGCCGCGGCCCTTGGCCTCGGCCATGGCTTCTTTCAGTTGATCGGCCACATCCTTCTTTTCCGCTTCCAACTGCTCGAAGCGCTCGATGAACTGGCGCAACTCGTCTGCGGTCACGGAATAGGCGTCGTTGGGGCTGGACATGGAGGCCTCGCAAGGAAAAAGGTTCAGACAAATCCCTATACTGGGCGGGGCCGGTCCTGCAAGGCCGTGCATGGCCGCAGGCTGGACAGAACCAGCCCAAAGCGCTAATCCCGCTCATGGGGCAGGAGGATGCGATGGCAGCAGTGATCTGGGGCGGTGCTGTGGTGACGCTGTTGGGCGTTGCTGGGCTGATGGTCTGTGCTATGCAGTCCCTCAAGGCCAGAGCCCTTTCCGAGGATCAGGCAAGGGCTGTGATGGCCCGCGTTGTGACGTGGAATTTAGCATCGGTCGGTGTGGCCGTGCTGGGCCTTATGGGCGTCGTGGCGGGCCTGTTGCTGCGCTAAACGGGCAGAGTGTCACAACCCGCTTGCGTGTCGGTTTCTTGTTGGGCCAAATCGGTCCGCGGTGTGGACGGGGCATCGCCAGCGAATAAGGCGGCCAAGCCTTGCATTTGCAGCTTTAGGCTTGCCAATAGCGCGCTTTGCCGCATCTCGATCATAAGGTCTTGCAATGGGATTGGGACAGAATAGGTCATCGGGCGCAGTCCTTGCAAAACGGGGTATCGGGCAGAATATCCAACCGCGCTGCACCGATGGCCACGCCACAGACCTGACAACGGCCATAATCGCCGCTTTCCAGACGCGCCAAAGCGCTTTTGATCGTGCGCAATTCGCTTTGCGCCCCGACCCCAAGGGATTGTAGGACTTCATCGCCCTCGCGCTCGGTGGCAAGTTCTCTCCAATCCTTTTCTTGATGCGAGACAAGTTCCGCATGGATGCCGCCGATCCGGTGGAGCAGGCTGGCTTGTCTGGCCTTTAGAATGGCTTTGCGCTGGATGTTGGGCGTCATGGGGATCTCCTCGTCCTTGGGCCAGCTTAAGCTTTTGTCTTGAGGCAAACCTTGATTCACATCAAAGCCAAAAGAATGTGCTTACATATTCTGAAAATTAAATGTATAGTTTCCCCTTAACCTTAACTTGCGAGGTTTCCCATGCATCCGCACGTTCACGCCTTTTTTGACGAAGCCACCAACACAGTCACCTATCTCGTGGCCGAACCCGAAGGCTCCGCCTGTGCGATCATAGATTCGGTCTTGGATTTCGACTATGCGTCTGGGGCTACAGACACACGATCCGCCGATGCGGTGATTGCCTTCGTGCGCGCCCAAGGCTTTCGGCTGGACTGGATCTTGGAAACCCATGTTCACGCCGACCACCTCTCCGCAGCACCCTATCTGCAAGAGGCTTTGGGCGGCAGGCTAGCGATTGGCGAGAACATCACACTGGTGCAAGACACCTTCGGCAAAGTCTTTAACGAAGGCACAAGCTTTGCCCGCGATGGGTCACAGTTTGACCGCCTGCTCAAAGACGGTGACAGCGTAATGATCGGCCAAATGCGGGCCGAGGCGCTGCATACACCCGGCCATACCCCTGCCTGCATGACCTTTGTGATCGGCGATGCGGCCTTTGTCGGCGATACGTTGTTCATGCCAGATTATGGTACGGCACGCTGCGATTTTCCAGGTGGATCGGCGGCCGTGATGTATGACAGCATTCAACGCATCCTTTCGTTGCCCGATGAGACGCGGATTTTCGTCTGCCATGATTACAAGGCGCCGGGGCGCGATAGCTATGCTTGGGAAACCACGGTGGGCGCGCAGAAGGCCTTGAACAAACATGTCGGCGGCGGGCAGCCAAAAGACGCCTTTGTCACAATGCGCCAATCGCGCGATGCGAGTTTGGCCATGCCAAGGTTGATCATTCCCTCCTTGCAAATCAACATGCGCGCAGGGCATATGCCAGCGCCTGAGGACAACGGCATGTCTTATCTGAAAGTTCCGCTGAACGGGCTGTAACGGGCGGCGTATCGCAAGGGGCTATGAATGATCAATCTGGATTGGATTTGGGGATTTGGCGGGGGCCTGATGATTGGGCTTGCAGCATCGGCCTATTTGTTGATGAACGGCAAGATCATGGGCATCTCTGGCATTTTCGGCGGCTTGGTGGATGGCACAGGCTGGGGCACTTGGGCCGACCGTCTGGCCTTTATCGTCGGACTGATTGGGCTGCCGTGGCTGATGACACGCGCTCTGCCCGCGCAAACGCACCTGACGGGCAATCTTTGGATCATCGTGGCGGGTGGTTTATTGGTCGGTTTGGGCACAAGGCTGGCCAATGGCTGCACCTCGGGGCACGGGGTCTGCGGTATCTCGCGCCTGTCGCTGCGCGCGATTGTGGCTACGGTTTTTTATGTGCTGACGGGCGGGCTGACCATGGCGCTGTTGCGCCATGTGCTGGGGGTGATCTGATGTTGCGGCTTTGGGTGGGGCTGCTGTGCGGTGCGCTCTTTGGCGCGGGTTTGGTTTTGTCAGGCATGACCGACACGCTAAAGGTGCAAGGCTGGCTGGATGTCTTTGGCCAATGGGATGCCACATTGGCCTTTGTGTTGGGTGGAGCCATCCTGCCCATGGCCGTGGCGTGGCGGGTGGCGGCCAAGCGCAAAGCCTCGATCCTGGGCTTTGCCCTGCCGGAAAAGCCCAAAGCCGAGGTTGGCCCCAAGCTGGTGATTGGATCGGCGCTGTTCGGCATGGGTTGGGCCTTGGCCGGCTTATGCCCGGGGCCCGCCTTGGCATCCATAAGCTTCGGCGGGTGGGGCGGTCTGGTCTTTCTTCTCGCCATGGCCGCAGGTATGCTGGCTGCACCTGTCACGGCCAAACGCATCGATGGCCCGCAAGCTTTAAGGAGCAAAATGGATATTCGCGCCCTGACCCCGGATTACGCCGTCTCTCCCCAAATTGATCTGGCCGATCTGGCTGTGATCAAAGCGGCGGGCTTCACCACAGTGATCAACAACCGCCCGGATGGTGAGATACCGCCCCCCTGGCAATCAGCCGCGATCCAAGCTGGTGCTGAAGCCTTGGGCCTGACCTATGTGAACAACCCCGTCTTGCCGGGTGACTTTTCCGACACCGTGATCAACACCCAACGCGCCGCCGTTGCCGCAGCCAACGGGCGGGTTTTTGCCTATTGCGCTTCTGGCAACCGGTCGTCCTGCGTTTGGGCCGTGATGCAAGGCGGGCAACGTCCCACGGATGAGTTGATCACAATTGCCGCGCAATTTGGCTATAACTTGGAAGGCTTGCGCGATCGGATCGACGCAGCCGGCCGCTAAGGCTTGGGGGGCAAGACAGCACCTATCCCCCCGCCAAACAGCACAGGGGGGCCTAATCTGTGCCTGTGGTGCGCAATTGATGAACGGGGCGGATCTCTTTACCAGGGCCGTGCCCCTGCGCAACATCGTCAAGACGTGCTGTCGAAGGCCCTGAAATATCTGCCGTTCCAGCCCGCCCCCAAGGGGAGTGCGCAGACTGCGCACCGTTTGCAACAGGTAACGCCGGATAAGGCAGGGCAAGAACCCGGCTCGCCAGCGCTGGTTTTCGCAGAAAATCCGCCTGCACATCCTCCACACGCAAAGCCCGCATGCCGCGATTTTGGCCAAGCTTGCCAAAAGCCACGCAGCGCCCATCTGTGCCTTCCAGACTGATCTCATCCAGACGTGCCTCCCGCAACGGCACAACCATTCCTTCCTCCATGGCCAAGACATCCGCCATCGGCAGCAATAAACGCGCCAGAATAGCGTCAAGGTACACACTGGCCCCATCAACCCTGTCCTGCAGAGCGGCCGCAAAGGCAAGGACAAGGTCCTCGCTCTCGCCATCGCTCTGCGCCTTGGGGTGGGGCAAATGCCCCTCTGCCGGAAGAGCAAGGTAGATTTTCCCACTGCGTACCCCTGCGGCCAAAGACACGTCAGCTGTTAACAAACGCAGCGGCGCGTCTTCCAAAACAACAGGCAAAGGCCGCGGATCTTCCAGAAAACTGGCGCAGCGAAATCCGCCGGCCCAAACGATATCGGGGTTATCGATCAACGATTGTTCCAAAATAGCCAACACTGCGTCAATTACACCCATCACCATCGCCCCATCGGTGCGGGTCGGCTTGCGCGGCATCAGGTCATGCCCACGCACGCGGCCAATGGTTTGCGCTTCGATAAATCCCGCCACAACAGATTGAGACAGGATCATCGCCCCCATCTCAAGCGCGGGTCCATCCAACAGCGCAATCAGCGCGAAATCTGGAACAATTTCAACCAATTCCGCAGCGGAACGCCTGTCGATTGACAGTTTTTGGACCTCAAGCTGAATTTTCAACGCTTGCAGCGCACCTTTTGCCAGCCCAAATCGAAACGCCCGGTCTGCCCCCGGCGTACCCGCGATCACCTGCTGGCGTAAGAAAGACGCTTTCCGGCGAATGATGTCTGCGGTTGTCATAGGCCACCCTGCGATCATTTTCGCAACCATGGCGGAAAGTTGTTAAGAAAGAGTTTCCAAAAACAAACTTTTCTGGACAGCAGATACCTTTTTAAGAAAGGGGCGACACAGTGTTGCCGCCCCAATCGAGTGTTATTGCAGCGCCAAATCGCTGATCGCATGTGTCCAAGCGCCTTCCGGCTCTTTGGTGATCACCGGATCCGACCCGCCCGACATCAGTGTCGCCACAGTGCGCTTATAATCGGCCTCATCCAACGCGCCATTCGACCCCGCGGTCAACTTCGCCACTTCGCCCATCATGAACTTCTGGTGCTCTTCGGTTTGAGCGCCGGTTTGATCAGCCTCCATAACAATGCCTGCGGCTTCATCTGGATTGGCCTCGGCATCTTTCCAGCCTTTCATCGAAGCGCGCACAAATTTGACCATTTTTTCCGAAAACGCGGCATCATTCAGATTGTCTTCCAGCACATAAAGACCATCTTCCAGAGTCGCCACGCCCATATCTTCATATTTGAACGTCACCAAATCCTCAGCTTTGATCCCAGCTTCCAGAACCTGACCATATTCGTTGTAAGTCATGGTTGAAATACAGGCTGCTTGATTTTGCAGCAGCGGATCAACGTTGAAGCCTTGCTTCAACACGGTCACACCACCTGCCGAGCCATCGGTTTTAAGGCCCAACTGGCTCATCCAAGACAAGAAGGGATATTCGTTACCATAGAACCAAACCCCCAGCGTCTTATCGGCGAAATCTGCTGGAGCGGCGATGCCCGATTCTTTTAAGCACGTCAGCATCAGGCCGGAATGTTTGAACGGTTGGGCGATGTTCACCAAAGCCAAGCCTTTTTCGCGCGCGGCCAAAGCTGCAGGCAACCAATCAACAATAACATCTGCCCCACCGCCAGCAATCACCTGTTCAGGTGCAATATCGGGGCCACCGGGCAGGATCGTGACATCCAAACCTTCATCTGTGTAGTAGCCCTTGGCTGCGGCGACATAATAGCCGGCGAATTGGGCCTGTGTCACCCATTTCAATTGCAGCGTCACCGTATCATTGGCGAGAGCCGCACTTGCGGCGACAGCAAAAGCAGCCGCCGTGATCAGAAGTTTCTTCATCGTGTAGACCTCCATGTTAATTCACCTCCCCCTCTGAGAGGGATGCCAGAACGTGACGAAGCGTTCCATCGCCGCCACAAACCCGTAAAACACCGACCCGGCCAAAGCCGCAACGGCAATTTCCGCCCAAACCAATGGCAAAGCAAGTTGCCCCACCGCGGTTGAAATTCGAAACCCCAGACCCACCGTGGGAGATCCGAAATTTTCCGCCACAATAGCGCCAATCAGCGCCAAAGTTGCAGAAATCTTTAGACCATTGAATAAAAACGGCATGGCTGCAGGCAGGCGCAGTTTCACCAAAGCTTGCAGGTAACTCGCCCCCCATGTCGCCATCAGATCGCGCTGCATCCGCTCGCTGGCGGCAAGCCCCGCCACCATATTGACAAGGACAGGGAAGAAAACCATGACAAAAACAACGGCTGCTTTTGATTGCCAATCAAATCCAAACCACATCACCATAATCGGCGCGATCCCCACGATGGGCAAAGCTGCCACAAAATTACCAATCGGCAAAAGGCCTGCACGCAAAAATGGCAAGCGATCGATCAGAACCGCCACACAAAAAGCCGCCCCCGCCCCGAGCAGATACCCCGACAAAGCGCCTTTCAGTATAGTCTGGATGAAATCGGCCCAAAGCGTGGGCAAATTGGCACTGATGGCCACGCCAATTGCACTGGGCGCTGGTAAAATCACCTCTGGCACTGAAAGCCCGACGACGATCCCCTGCCACAGACCCAATACCGCAAAACCAAAAAGCACCGGAATGACAATCTGAACGAGCTTTTTTTTAGCAAAGCGAGAACGCGCAAGGGCAGCATTTACAGCCCAACACGCCAGCCAAAAGCTAAGGGCTGCCCAAATGCTCACGCCGGCACCCCCATGCGCCGCATCACGATGTCTTCAAGGAACCGCACACTCAAGATCAAAACCCCAGCCAAAATAGCCGCCGCAAACAAAGCGGCCCAGACGATAATGGGCGAGCCGAACTGGCTTCCAATCAACATGCGCGCCCCCAACCCTTCAATCGCCCCTGTGGGCAATTCACCCACAATAGCCCCCACAAGGCTGGCAGCAATGCCAACCTTTAGGCTGGTGAAAAGATACGGAACCGACGCAGGAAACCGCAGCTTCAAAAATCCCTGCACCTCTGATGCGCCATAGGTTTTAAGTTGATCCAACTGCATCTGATCCGGGCTGCGCAATCCTTTGACCATGCCAATCAGCACCGGAAAGTAGCTCAGATAACCTGCAATAATTGTTTTTGAAACGAGAGCATTAGAAATGCTCAAATAGCCGCCCAAACCCAGCGAGTTGGACAACACCACAATCATAGGTGCAATCGCCACCACCGGAACGGTTTGGCTGATCACAGCCCATGGTATCAGACCCAGCTCCAATGTGCGGCTTTGAACAAGGCCAACAGCCAGTATAATGCCCAACAGACTGCCTAGAAAAAACCCAGAAAAGGTTGATACCAGCGTCACATAGCCGTGATAGACAAGGCTTTTCTTTGAGGTGATATTGAAAGCCGTCAGCCCTTTCCAAAGCTCTGCTGCCACCTGATGCGGCGGCGGCAGCACTGGACGTTTTTGTGCCATCGTGTCGGATACCAGCAAGGCAAAGGTTACCTCGCCACCATCCCGTGCCGCTTGATCATAGGTCCAAGCGGCATTCAACCACACCGCAGCACCATACCAAAGCGCTACGATCACCGTCAAAACCCCAAGAACGGGGCCAGCTTTCACGATGTGCCCCCCTGTGGCCATGCAATCATTGGGATGGACACACTTCCAATCACCACCTCCGCCGATTGCAATCCGCTCGGGCGTTTGCCAAAAACCAAAAATGCAATGACAGTTACCGCCACCAATTGGAAGACCAGTGAAAGCGCCAAGGCCATTCCCAGCCCGTTTTCACGCATCACCCGAACCTTCAGATAATTGCCCAAGCAAAAACACGCCAGTGAGGCCAGCAGCATCAAGGAACCTCCCTTGGCAGCATAGGTTTTAAGCAGCGATTTGGCTACCTTGAAAACCCCGGTCAAACCCGCAAGAAAGAATAGCACCACAGGGTTCATGGCGCGCCCCTGAGAAAACGGCACTTCCTATTCATCTGAATGCCCCGCCCGCAACCCTTCGCGCACGCGGTGGGCGATGTCGATGAAGGCCTTGGTATCGCGAATGTCCAGCGGGCGTTCGCGGGGCAAGGGGCTGTCTATGATATCAGTGATCCGCCCCGGGCGCGGCGACATGACGACGATTTTAGTGGAAAGATAGACCGCCTCTGGGATGGAATGGGTGACAAAACAGATCGTCTTCCCCGTTCTATTCCAAAGCTTCAAAAGTTCTTCATTCAATCTGTCGCGGACGATTTCATCCAAAGCGCCAAAGGGTTCGTCCATCAGCAATATATCGGCATCAAACGCCAAAGCGCGTGCGATGGATGCGCGTTGCTGCATCCCGCCCGACAATTGCCATGGAAATTTGCTGCCAAAACCCGAAAGCTCAACCAATTCCAGTACCCGATCGACGCGGGTCTGTTGTTCGTCTTTAGGAAACCCCATGATTTCCAAGGGAAGTGCTATGTTTTTAGCAATCGTGCGCCAAGGATATAAACCCGCCGCTTGAAACACATAGCCATAGGCCCGCTTGCGCCGCGCTTCATCGGGGGTCAGGCCATTGACCGTCAACTGGCCCGAGGTTGGATGTTCCAATGCTGCAATGGCGCGCAGGAAAGTTGTTTTGCCACAGCCACTTGGCCCTATGAAAGACACAAATTCGCCCTTGCCGACCGTCAGGTTGACGTCTTTCAGCGCCTGAACCGGCCCGTCACCGGTTTGGAACACCAGATTAACGCCTTTGGCGTCAATCACCGCAGCGTTCATGCCCGCACCTTTTGGTTGACCAAACCCATCACACCCCCGTTGCCGGCACGCCCGTGCGCTGTACGGGGCGAGGTGCGGTCAAGTCTTTCCAAGCGCTTAGCGCACGGTTCACCGCAGGGCGCGGGGCGCGGGCGATGAATTTGCCATGGCCTTCGTGCGTTTGCACCACGCCGTCCTTCACCGCCAATTGCCCGCGTGTCAGGGTATAGCGGGGCAGCCCTTTGACCTTATGCCCTTCGAAGACGTTGTAATCGATTTTCGATTGCTGGGTTGCGGCGCGGATGGTCTTTTCCTTATTCGGGTCCAAAACCACCAGATCGGCATCAGCGCCGACCAGAACGGCACCTTTTTGCGGGTAACAGTTCAAAATCTTGGCGATATTGGTTGAGGTGACCGCGACAAATTCGTTTAGCGTCAGGCGACCGGTTTCAACGCCTGTGGTCCACAGCATGGGCAGACGATCTTCCAAGCCACCGGTTCCATTGGGAATTTTTGCGAAGTTGTCCAAACCAAAGCGCTTTTGCGCCGTGGTAAAGGCGCAGTGGTCGGTCGCGACGCACGACAGGCTGCCCGCTTGCAGGCCCGCCCACAAGCTATCTTGATGCACCTTGGCGCGGAAGGGGGGCGACATGACGCGGCGCGCTGCGTGGTCCCAATCGGGGTGGAAATATTCGCGTTCGTCCAGCGTCAGGGGCTGGATCAGCGGTTCGCCCCAAACACGCTTGCCTTGTTGGCGGGCACGACGAATGGCTTCATGCGCCTCTTCGCACGAGGTGTGAACAACATACAGCGGCACGCCCGCCATATCTGCGATCATGATGGCGCGGTTGGTCGCCTCTCCCTCCACCTGCGGGGGGCGGGAATAGGCATGGGCTTCGGGGCCGGTGTTGCCTTCGGCCAGCAGCTGTGCTGTCAGTTCGGCCACAACATCGCCGTTTTCGGCGTGCACCATGGCCAAGCCGCCCAAATCGCCAACCCGTTTGAAAGATTGTTACATTTCATCGTCGTTGACCATCAACGCGCCTTTATAGGCCATAAAATGCTTGAAAGAGGTCATGCCGGCTTTGACCGAATCCTCCATATCGTCCCACACCTTTTGGCCCCACCACGTGATCGCCATGTGATAGGAATAATCGCAAGAGGCGCGGCCCGCTTTATTGTGCCACATTTGGGCGGCATCCATCAGGCCTTGCCCCTGCCCTGGTAGGACAAAATCCACCACCATGGTCGTCCCACCCGACAGCGCCGCGCGGGTGCCGGATTCGAAATCGTCGGTGGAATAGGTGCCCATAAAGGGCATTTCCAAATGGGTGTGCGGATCAATGCCGCCCGGCATGACATAGCAGCCCGTGGCGTCGAGCACGTCACCGCCCTTCAGGTTCGGCCCGATTTCGGTGATGATGCCACCTTCGATGCGGACATCAGCCTGATAGGTCAGATCAGCGGTGACGATGGTGCCGTTTTTGATGATGGTGTTCATGGTTTCTTTTCCTCACCTTTTGCGATGATCGCCTTCATTAGGTCGGCCAAATTGTCAAAGC
>CAXNKP010000022.1:0-12457 GCA_964202815.1 Stagnihabitans sp.
TTGCCCTCCATCACGGGCTTGGAGGCCAGCGCCCCGATGTTGCCAAGCCCCAGCACCGCCGTGCCATTGGTCACCACCCCCACTAGGTTCGCGCGCGAGGTGTAGCGGCTGGCGGTGGCGGGATCGGCCTTGATCTCTAGGCACGCTTCGGCCACGCCGGGCGAATAGGCCCGCGCCAGATCGCGGCCATTGGCCAAGGGCTTGGTGGCGCGGATTTCCAGCTTACCGGGTTTGGGAAATTCGTGGTAATCAAGGGCTGCTTGGCGGGTGTTGTCTGGGCGCTGCTCGGTCACGACTGTCTCCTCAACCAACGTGTTCAGATTTGCCCTTTTGGGGCGTTCTGAAAAGTCGGGTCTTTTGCACAACTTTTTCCCGCGCTTCTTGCAAATGGGGCGGGTCAGCGGCACCATGTCGCAAAGCCAAGGGAATTGAAATGCCAGAAACTAATGCCCAAACCAAAGCCGAACTCGTCTTGCCCACGACCGACCTGCGCGCCGATCTGCCGTTCTTCACCAAAACGCTGGGGATGCGGCTGGATATGATCTACCCCGCCGACAATCCGGCGGTGGCGGTGATCTCGGGCCACTGGCTGCGCTTGCGACTGGATGCGGGGGCCACGGGCGGGGCGGGCCATGTGCGCGTGCTGTCGGACGATTGGGCCAGCATCGCCCAAGGCCAGCGCGAGATGACCTCGCCGGGTGGCACGCAGGTAAGTCTGGACGAGCTGAACCCCCCGCTTGTGCTGCCCAAAACTGAACACGCCTTTGTGGTGCGTAGGCTGGCCGATCAAGCCCCTTGGGTGATTGGCCGCGCGGGGATGATGTACCGCGATCTGGTGCCCAACCGTTTGGGCGGGGCGATGATTGCCAGCCATATTCGCGTGCCCGATGGCAAGGTGCCCGATCTGGTGCATTACCATAAGGTGGGCTTTCAGCTGATTTTCTGCATCAAAGGCTGGGTTGATGTGCTTTACGAAGACCAAGGCGGCATCCGCCGGCTGCACGCAGGCGATTGCTTCATCCAGCCCCCCACGATCCGCCACCGCGTGCTGGAATCCGGCGATGGGATCGAAGTGATCGAAATCGGCGTCCCCGCAGACCACATCACCCAGATTGACCACGACATGACCCTGCCCAACGCCACAGTGAACCCTGACCGCGTCTGGGAAGGCCAACGCTTCGTCCACAACATAGGCGCGACAGGCGCTTTCTTACCCTTCCGCATCCCCGGGTTCGAGGCGCGCGACACCACGATCAATGCCAACACAAACGGCGTAGCCTCTGTTATAGTTGCTCGCCCGACAGGCATAGCCCCGTGGACCAAACACAACGGCGATATCCTTTTCACCTTCGTCATGGCTGGAGAGATGACGCTGGAGGGCGAAGGCAAAGACCCCTACCGCTTGTCCAGCGGCGATGCCTTTGTCATCCCCCCCGGCCTTGCCACCCGTTACAGCGAAACAACCCCCGACCTGCAACTGGTCGAAGTCTCCCTTCCCGGACAATTTACCACAACTTTGCTCTAATCCTTTCACCGAGGCGCAAATACTCCGGGGGGTGCGGGGGGCTGGCCCCCCGCTTGCTGGGTGCACCGCTTGCAAGACAACCACATTCAGCCCAAAGACAGTCCCTATGATCCAAGAGGTTCCCATGCTGTTGCAACCCGCCACCGATGTGCGCCTGCGCGCCTATGCCCCCTATTCGCGCTTCAAGGTCGGGGCGGCGATCCGCGCCACCTCGGGTGCTGTCCATGTTGGCTGTAATGTCGAAAACGTGGCCTATCCTGAAGGTACCTGTGCCGAGGCGGGGGCGATTGCGGCGATGATTGCGGCGGGCGATACGGCGATTGCTGAAATCCTTGTCATCGCCGACAGCCCCGTCCCCGTGCCACCCTGCGGCGGGTGCCGCCAGAAGATCGCCGAATTTGCCGCCCCCGATGTCAAGGTGACGCTGTGCACCATAGACGGCGCGCAAAAGGTGATGAGTGTGGCCGACCTGTTGCCCGGTGTTTTCACCGCTGCCCATATGGCCAAAGCCTGATGGACGCCCGCGCCATCATCGCCCAAATCCGCGACGGGGCCACCCCGCCTGCGGACCAGATCGCTTGGTTCGCGGCTGGCTTAGCGTCAGGCACGGTTAGCGATGCGCAAGCGGGGGCGTTTGCCATGGCGGTGCTGCTGAATGGGTTGGGAGAGGCGGGCCGCGTGGCGCTGACCACCGCCATGCGCGACACTGGCCATGTGCTAAAGTGGGATTTGCCGGGCCCTGTGATTGACAAGCATTCCACGGGTGGGATTGGTGATTGTGTCTCGCTGCTTTTGGCGCCTGCAATGGCTGCTTGTGGGGCCTATGTGCCGATGATCTCGGGCCGTGGCCTCGGCCATACCGGCGGCACGCTGGACAAGCTTGAATCCATCCCCGGCTTTCGCACCGGCCTGTCAGAGGCGCAAGTGCAGCGCCAGATGGTGCAGATGGGTTGTGCCATCGTCTCGGCCAGCGCCGAAATCGCCCCCGCCGACCGCAGACTTTACGCCATCCGCGATGTCACAGGCACAGTGGAAAGCCTTGATCTGATCACAGCCTCGATCCTGTCCAAGAAACTGGCAGCGGGGTTAGAGGCGCTGGTGTTAGACGTAAAATGCGGCTCTGGCGCCTTCATGAAAACGGTTGAACAGGCCGAGGCGCTTGCCCGTGCGCTGGTTTCCACCGCCCAAGGGGCGGGCTGCATGACCGCCGCCCTGATCACCGACATGTCCCAACCCCTGGCCACCGCTGCCGGCAACGCGCTGGAAGTGGCCGAGGTGATGGAGACTTTGACCGGCACCGCCGTCAACACCGCCCTTTGGGACATCACCGTGGCCTTGGGCGGCGAAGCGCTGGCCTTGGGCGGCTTGGCTCATGACGCCGAGGATGGCGCGGCGCGGATCGCGCGGGCGCTGGAATCGGGCGATGCCGCAGAAAAATTCGGCCGTATGGTCGCGGCCCAAGGCGGGCCTGCTGATTTTGTTGACCGCTGGCCCGACCGCCTGCCTGCCGCAACCGTGATCCGCGCCGTGCCGAGTTTGGGCTTTGGCTTTGTAGACAAGATTGACGGCGAAGCGCTGGGCCTCAGCGTGGTGCGATTGGGCGGCGGGCGGCAGCGCGAGGGGGATAAGATCAACCCCTCGGTCGGCTTGTCAGACTTGGCGGGGATTGGCGAGCATATCGCCTTTGGCGAACCCCTCTGCATGGTCCACGCCGCCACCGAAGCCCAAGCCGAGGCGGCCATCAGTTCCATTCAAGCTGCCTACACATTGGCCGATATTGCCCCCGAAGATCCGGCGCTGATCCTGAAACGGATCGCCTGATGGGGTCTGACCTCAACCGCGCCTTTGTTGTCGTGATGGATTCGGTGGGTTGCGGCGGTGCGCCCGATGCTGCCGATTTCGGCGATGCGGGGGCCAACACTTTGGCCCATATCGCCCAAGCCTGTGCGGCAGGGCGGGCCGATGTCGGGCGCTTTGGCCCGCTGCATTTGCCGCATCTGGATGGCTTAGGGCTGGGGGCGGCGATCCGCCTCGCCTCGGGCGCTGACACGCCGGGGCTGTCGGCGGCACCGCAGGGCATGTGGGGGGCGTTAAGCGAGGTCAGTCGTGGCAAAGACACGCCCTCTGGCCATTGGGAATTGGCCGGCGTGCCCGTGCCGTGGGAGTGGGCCTATTTTCCCGACACCACCCCCGCCTTTCCGCCCGATCTGGTGGCATTGGTTTGCCAGTTGGCGGGGACGGACGGCATCTTGGGCAATTGCCATTCTTCCGGCGTGCCCATCATCGCGCAGCATATCGCAGCCCATCTGCAAACCGGTTGGCCGATCTGCTACACCTCTGCCGACAGCGTGTTCCAGATCGCAGCGCATGAGGACAGATTCGGGCTGGACCGATTGCTGAAGCTTTGCGCTGACCTCGCCCCGCATCTGCACGCCATGAACGTAGGTCGTGTGATTGCGCGGCCCTTTAGCGGCACGGCGCAAAACTTCCACCGCACCGCCAACCGCCACGACTACGCCATGGCCCCGCCCGCCCCCACGCTGCTGGATTGGGCGGCAGGGGCGGGCAGGGCGACCCATGCGGTGGGCAAGATCGGTGATATCTTTTCGATGCGCGGGATTGGGAAGCTGTGGAAGGGGCAGAATGATCTTGCGCTTTTCGATCATCTTGACAACCTGATAGCTCACTCAGAACCCGGTTCATTAACCTTTACCAACTTTGTCGAATTTGACAGCCTCTATGGCCACCCCCGCGATGTCGCAGGCTATGCCCGCGCGCTAGAGGTGTTTGACACCCGCGTTGGAACGCTTTTGCCCCGCCTCAAATCCGGCGATCTGGTGATCTTCACCGCCGATCACGGCAACGATCCCACATGGCGTGGCACCGATCACACCCGCGAGCGCGTGCCGCTTATCGCCGCAGGGCTGGGGGCCCGCGCGGTGGGGTTACGGGCCTTTGCCGACATTGCGGCCTCGGTCGCGCAACATCTAAACATCCCCAACCAAGGGACCGGAGTGTCGTTTCTATGACCCCCAAACTGGAATTGCACCTGCATCTGGAAGGCGCTGCCCCGCCGCGCTTTATCGCAAGCTTGGCCAAGGAAAAGCACATCGACATCGCGGGCATCTTTGCGCCTGACGGATCTTACCGCTTTTCGGGCTTTGCCGAGTTCGTCAAAGTCTACGAAGCCGCCTGCACCACCCTGACGCGCCCTGAAGATTACCAACGCCTGACCCGCGCTGTGCTGGAAGACCAAGCGCAGCACGGGGTGATCTATACCGAAATCTTCCTGTCGCCCGACTTTTGCGGTGGCCGCGATCGCGGCGCGTGGCGCGAATATCTGCAAGCCGTCCGCGAAGAGGCGGCGGCGCTGGAGCGCGAGGCGGGCATCACCATGAAAGCTATCGCCACCTGCATCCGCCACTTTGGCCCCGACAAAGCCCGCCAAACCGCGCTGTGTGCGGCGGAAACGGCGGGGGATTTTTTGGTGGGCTTTGGCATCGCGGGGGTGGAAACCATGGGCAAGCTGAAAGACTTCCGCTGGAGCTTTGATGCCGCCCGTGAGGCGGGCCTAAAACCTACCGTTCACGCCGGCGAATGGGCCGGCCCGTCGGAAGTGCGCGACGCCCTGCACGATCTGGGGGCGCAGCGCATCGGCCACGGCGTGCGGGCGATCGAAGATCTGGCCCTGGTGGATGAACTGGCCGAACGCGGCACGGTACTGGAATGCTGCCCGGGGTCGAACGTGGCTTTGGGCATCTATCCCAGCTTTCGCAAACACCCCATTGGAGAGCTTTACCATCGCGGCGTCAAAGTCACCGTTTCCACCGACGACCCGCCGTTCTTTCACACCAATTTGACGCGCGAATACGAAATGCTGCACGAAGCCTTTGACTGGGATGAGGGTGTCTTTGCCACGCTTAACCGCACAGCGCTTGACGCGGCCTTCTGTGACACCGATACCAAAGACAAAATCGCCAAGCGGCTGGAGGCTGCCCATGTTTGAAAACCTAACCATCGTCACCCATCCTTTGGTGCAGCACAAGTTGACGCTGATGCGTGAAAAAGATACGTCCACCGCGTCTTTTCGCCAGCTTTTGCGCGAAATTAGCCTGCTATTGGCCTATGAAGTCACCCGCGAATTGCCGATGACGACGAAAAAGATCCAAACCCCAATCTGCGAGATGGACGCGCCTGCCATTGACGGCAAGAAACTGGCGCTGATTTCAATTTTGCGGGCAGGCAACGGGCTGCTGGACGGGATTTTGGAACTGATCCCCGCCGCGCGGGTGGGATTCGTGGGCCTGTACCGCGACCATGAAACGCTGCAACCGGTGCAGTACTATTACAAAGTGCCCGACCAATTGCAGGACCGCATCTGCATTGTGGTTGATCCTATGTTGGCCACAGGCAATTCCAGTGCGGCGGCGATCAAGCTGCTCAAAGACTCTGGTGCGCGCAACATTCGCTTTTTGTGCCTTTTGGCAGCCCCAGAAGGCATTCGCCACATGAACGCCGAACACCCCGATGTGCAGATAGTCACCGCCTCGGTCGACAGCCATTTGAACGAGAACGGCTATATCGTGCCGGGCTTGGGCGATGCGGGCGACCGAATGTTTGGCACCAAATAGGTCAGCTGCCGCAAATGCCTTGCAGTCGGATCCAGTCGTTGTCGGGCAGGATTGGCGCGGGCGATAGGCCCTTGAACGGGTCGCCCGCGATCAACCCCGCCACGCTTTCGCCGCTTGGATCAAGGTTGAGGGCATAGGCACGCGATGACAGCGCGATTTGCCCGAATTTGTCCAACAACCGATCATCGGCAACAGGGTCGGGCGGGGTGGTCAAAAAGCGTTCAGCATAGCCTGCCAAAGCGCCTTCTGGCAGGTGGCCCGTGGTTAACAATTGCAGGGTAGCGGCCAAGCCCGCATGGCGCAGAACTGGAATGACGGGGTCGTTGATATCTGCCCGCAGCAGCGCGGCCAGAATGAAACCGGCCAAAGGTTCGGCATCTTCAGCTTCCAAGACCAGCGCGCTTGACACCAGCACAATGCCCCCAGGCAAGGCTATAGCCCCCATTACTCCATCACGCACCACCACGATATCGCCCAAGCCCTGCCCCGAAAGCTTTTGCGCCAAGACCCCCGCGCCCTGCCTGCCCAAGACGCCCTGACAGGCAGAGCCTGTCAGACGCGCTGCCTCGGCCACCGCAAGTTTGCCGATTTGCACCCGCGTTGCCACGGGCAGCGCTGAGGCCGTGTGCCGGATCATCGCTTCTGGCAACCATAAGACCGCAAAGGCTAAGAGCAAGGCAGCGCCCAACACCAAGCTTACTCCCCGCAACCTGCCCGGTTTCGGGCGGCGGCGGATCAGGGTGGTACGGACGGTTTCAAGCGCAGCAATCATCTCGGGATCGTCGATTTCCACTGTTTCGCTGGGTGAACCATCTTCCAACCGCCCCGGTGTAAACAGCGCGGGCATGACGCCGGGATTGACCCGTTCGACCGAGGGCAGTGACCAATGCGACAGGGCCATTTCATTGCGCGGGTCGGCCAGAACCAGCGTGGTGTCGCGCAAACCCACCACCACCTCACGCAACTGGGCCGAAATGGCCAGCCGCCACAGCCCCACACATTCCAAACGCTGGTATTTGGTCAGAGCGGTCATGGCACCTTGCAAGGTTGAAGCCGGTGGGCGAAGCTTAGCGAATAGCCCCCTGCGCCACAATCCGCCCCAAACGCCGCTGGCACGTCGTGATGAATAAAACATTGGGCAGGGGTCGCATTCAGGCGGTCAATGCTGCGCTTTTGGCGCTTTGATGACCCGAGATTATGAGGAGACCCGCGTGACAGGTGATCGGACTTTGGCTGCGGCGGGCATGATCTTGATCTATGCCAGCATCATCGGCTTTACCGACAATTTTGTGCGCGTCATCGCGGCAGAGGCCGGGTTGTGGCAGTTTCACGCCACGCGCACCGCGATGGCCATGGTGATCTTGGTCTTGGCGATACGCCCTTTAGGGTTGCGGTTGGGGACGCATAACTTGCGTGCGGTGGTGGCGCGCTCGGCCATTCACGGCTGTGCCATGGTGATCTATTTTTGGGCCTTGGCCTTTTTGCCCGTGGCTTTGGTGGCAGCGGGCCTGTTCACAGCGCCGATCTTTGTGCTGCTGATAGAACGCTTTGCTTATGGCGCGCGCATTGGACCAGTTCGGATTTTGGCCGTGGCCTTGGGCTTTGGGGGAGTGATCCTCGTCCTGGGGCCAGAGGCGTTGCAGGGCGCGTCTTTGCCCGCCCTGCTGCCCATTGCAGCAGGCGCGCTTTATGCCATGGGCAACATCGCCACGCGCCGTTGGTGCCCGCAAGAAAGTGCCGCGACGTTGCTTGCCGGCTTCTTTTTGGCGCTAGGGCTCGCAGGCGTCGTCGGGATGCTTGTGCTTAGCTTGGTACCTTTGCCCGTGCCCTTGGGCACAGATGGCTTTTTGATGCGTGGCCCGGTTTGGCCGAGCCAAGCCTTTTGGGGATGGACCTTTGTGCAAGCCGCAGGATCACTGTTGGGCGTGGGGTTGATGGTGCGCGCTTATCAAATCGCCGATGCCACACGGGTTTCTGTGATCGAATACACGATCCTGCCCGCCTCGGCCGCGTGGAGTTGGGCGATTTGGGGCGAGGTGCTGACGCCGCTTGCTGTGCTGGGAATGGCGATGATCGTGGTGGCGGGTATTTGGATTGCGCTAAAGGCCGAAGCCAAGGGCTGAGGCATCGATTTTTCTGCGAAAAATCGGAATGGGCCTGGCCCTTGCTATTGTCAAAAAAGGCAAATCCATAGCTTTCCCGCAACCTTACGATTTTTCGCAGAAAAATCAGGCCACACAAAGACTAAACGTCGTTCACAGCTGCGCGCCAATGCCTGCGACACAGGCTGACATAGGTTTCGTTGCCACCGATCTGAACCTGCTCGCCCTCTTTGAGGGCAAGGCCATCAGGGCCACGGCGCATCACCATTGTGGCTTTCTTGCCGCAGTGGCAAATCGTGCGCACTTCGCGCATCTCGTCGGCCCAAGCCAGCAGGGCGGCAGAACCGGGGAACAGGTTGCCCTGAAAATCGACCCGAAGGCCATAGCACATCACGGGCACGCCCAGATCATCCACCGCGCGGGCCAGTTGCCAGACTTGGGGTTTGGACAGGAACTGCGCTTCGTCAAGGAACACGCAGGCCACTTGTCCCTTGGCAAAGCGCGATTGCAGCTTGGCATAAAGGTCTTCGTCAGGGGCAAATGTATCGGCGGGCTCGCCAATGCCGATGCGGCTGGCTATGCGGCCCTCGCCGGCGCGGCGGTCAAACTGGGCAGTGATAAGATAGGTTGCCATCCCCCCCTCGCGGTAGTTGTGCGAGGCTTGCAACAGCAGGGTGGATTTCCCGGCGTTCATCGTTGAATAGTGAAAGTACAGCTTGGCCATAAGGTGATTTACCCAAAGCCTATCGGTCTCGCAAGACTTTTGGGCCGGAGGGTTGCCCCCGACCCGAAAAGCTTAGCGCGATTTTTGCCGAGCCGGAGAGGAAGCGCCGCCGGTTTTTGACGCCGGACGCAGCGGTTTTGGCGCGCCTTGGGGGCGTTGGCCGGGTTTGCCCTGCCCTTGGCCCTGCGGGCGCTGTCCGCCCGGGCGTTGGCCACGGTTTTGCGCGGGCTTGGGCGCTGCGGCGATATCGGCTGCGGCCCAAGCGGCCCCGCCGACCACGGGGATGGTCTTTTTCAACAGCTTTTCCACCGCCTGCAACTCGCCCATCTCGGCAGGCGAGCAAAAGGCAATCGCATTGCCCTCCGCCCCTGCGCGCGCGGTGCGGCCGATGCGGTGGACGTAGTTTTCCGGCACATTGGGCATGTCGAAATTATAGACATGGCGCACGCCGGGAATATCAATGCCGCGGGCTGCAACATCGGTGGCCACCAACACATCCAACTGGCCCTCGCGAAACTCGGTCAAGGTGCGGTCGCGGTGGTTTTGGCTTTTGTTGCCATGGATGGATGAGGCTTTGAACCCCCAAGCCAGCAGCAATTTATAAAGCTTCTCTGCGCCATGCTTGGTGCGGCCAAAGACAAGGGCCTGTTCGCCAGGGTGCTTGAGAAGGTAGGATTCCAAAAGCTTGGCCTTGTCGCCATTGGGAATGTAATGCACGCCTTGCACGATCTTTTCGACGGGCTTTCCCGGGGGGGCCACCTGCACGCGCACGGGGTTGCGCAGATAGGTGCGCGAGATTTCTTCGATATCGTTGGGCATCGTGGCCGAGAACAGCAGCGTCTGGCGATGCTGCGGGATGTATTTGGCGATTTTGCGCAGCGAATGGATAAAGCCCATGTCCAGCATATGGTCGGCCTCGTCCAGCACCAGATAACCGCAGGATTCCAGCGTGACCGCGCCGCGTTCCAACAGGTCGATCAAACGGCCCGGTGTGGCCACCAGCACGTCAGAGCCTTTCAGCAATCGATCCGCCTGCCGGTTCAGCGATGCCCCGCCCACCACCATCGTGACTTTCACCGCCGTGCCCTTGGTGAAGGTCAAAAAGTTTTCAGCAATCTGCGAGACAAGCTCTCGTGTCGGGGCCAGCACCAGTGCGCGCACATGGCGCGGGGCAGGGGGGTGGCCGATATCCAGCAAGCGGTGCAGCAAGGGCAAGCCAAAGGCCGCCGTCTTGCCGGTGCCGGTTTGGGCCAGACCCATCAGGTCAGCGCCCTTCATGATATGGGGAATGGCCTGCGCCTGAATCGGCGTGGGCGTGGTCATATTGGTCAGTTCAAGCGCTTTAAGGATCTTCGGCGAAAGGCCGAGGTCAGCGAAAGTCGTCATGGGGTTCGTCCATCAAACAAAGGAACAATGCACCCTCGCCTCTGACCGTGTCAGAAGCCGTGAGCATTGCAGGTGCCCCTGCGTGATGGTGGGAACCGTCATCCGGGCCTTTTGGTGCTCACGCGGCACGGGCTTCGGATGAGGTCCAGATGGGGGGGGGAAGGGGCAAATGTCAAGCGCGGTGTTCTGCGGTGCAGCAACGCCGTGACATAGACGGCCTTTTTCAGGCAAATTGCTCGACGATCAGCCGCTCTTCCAGCCCATGGCCGGGGTCAAACAGGATGCGGTGGCGCACATTAGGCTCAGAGCGGATTTCGACGGATGCCACATCCGTCACGGGCCTTGTGTCGGCATCAGCCCGCACCGGGCGCTTTTGCGGGTCTAGCACCTCAAACCGCACCACGGCCCCTTTGGGCAACAACGCCCCTCGCCAGCGGCGTGGGCGAAAGGCGGCAACGGCCGTCAGCGCCAGCACATCGGCCCCGATGGGCAGGATGGGCCCGTGGGCGGAATAGTTATAGGCGGTTGAGCCTGCAGGGGTCGACAACAGACAGCCATCGCAGACCAGTTCAGGCATGCGCTCTTTGCCATCCACCAGAATGCGCAGTTTGGCGGCCTGGGGGCCCATGCGCAAAAGCGATACTTCGTTGATGGCCAAAGCATGGGTGACCGTGCCATCGGTGCCGGTGGCTGTCATTGCAAGGGGGTTCAACACCGCCTCTTCCGCCAAGGCCAGACGTTCGGGCAAAGTGTCCAGCGAGAAGGTGTTCATCAAAAACCCCACCGTGCCGCAGTTCATCCCGTAAACCGGCAAGCCCGCGCTGTGATCATCATGCAGGGTTTGCAGCATAAAGCCGTCACCACCCAAAGCCACGATGATCTGGGCGCTGTCCAGATCGGTTTGCCCATATCGCGCGGTCAGGGCCACCAGCGCCTCTTGGGCGGCAGGGGCGGGGCTGGCACGGAAAGCGATTTGGCCTTGGGGCACGGGGTTACTCCTTGAATTACCGACACTCTTGGCAGGCTTGGGGCAGAACTCAACCCCCAGCTTTCAGGGGCTTGCGGTTTTCAAAGAGCAAGCTAGGTTTCCTATCGGAAACTTTTTCGCGTGCGACCCGAAACCTGTCGCTTTCTGGCCTTCAACAGCTAGAATTCTGGGTCTAGATAGCGCCAAACCTTTTGGAGAGCCCCATGACCAATACCCATCGCGACGCCGGTTTCTTCACCGAGCCGCTATCGACCCGTGATCCTGAACTTTTCGGATCGATCACCTCCGAACTTGGCCGTCAGCGCGACGAGATCGAACTGATCGCATCAGAAAACATCGTCAGCCGCGCCGTGATGGAGGCGCAGGGGTCGGTGATGACCAACAAATACGCCGAAGGCTATCCCGGCAAGCGCTATTACGGGGGCTGCGAGTATGTTGACGTCGCCGAAAACCTTGCGATTGCGAGGGCTTGCCAGTTGTTTGGCGTGGCCTTTGCCAATGTGCAGCCCAATTCTGGCAGCCAAGCCAACCAAGGCGTGTTTCAGGCGCTGCTGAAGCCCGGCGACACTATTTTGGGGATGAACTTGGCCTCGGGCGGGCACTTGACCCATGGCGCGGCGCCCAACCAGTCGGGCAAGTGGTTTAAGGCCGTGCAATACGGTGTGCGCAAGCAAGACAGCCTGATCGACTATGATGAAGTTGAACGCCTCGCTGTCGAATCACAGCCAAAAATGATTATCGCGGGCGGCTCTGCCGTGCCACGCCAGATCGACTTTGCCAAGTTCCGTGCGATTGCCGACAAGGTGGGCGCTTACCTGCTGGTCGATATGGCGCATTTTGCAGGGCTTGTGGCGGGCGGGCATCACCCCTCGCCCTTCCCCTATGCCGATGTGGCGACAACGACGACCCACAAAACCCTGCGCGGCCCGCGCGGCGGCATGATCTTGACCAACAGCGAAGAGCTGGCCAAGAAATTCAACTCTGCCATCTTCCCCGGCATCCAAGGCGGGCCTTTGATGCATGTGATCGCCGCCAAAGCCGTCGCCTTTGGCGAGGCGCTGCGGCCGGAGTTCAAAGCCTATACCGGTCAAGTCATCCTCA
>CAXNKP010000023.1:0-12296 GCA_964202815.1 Stagnihabitans sp.
AGCAATCGCCCGACCTGATCCCCGCCGCCGCCATGGCCGCGCGCAGCTATCTGAACCGCGGCGACAAGAAAAACGCCACCCGCGTGCTGAAAAAGGCGTGGGAGGCGATGCCCCACCCCGACCTTGCTGCCGCCTTTGCCGAGATCGAGCCGGAAGAAACCCCCGAGGCCCGCCTGAAACGCTTTCGCGTGCTGACAGCCCTGCACCCTGACCATTTGGAAACCAAGCAACTGCTGGCCGAACTTTCCATCGCAGCCGAAGATTTTCCCGCCGCCCGCCGCGCCTTGGGCGATCTGCCCACAACCCAACCCACCCGCCGCATCTTGGCCATCATGGCCGCCGTCGAACGCGGCGAAGGCGGAGACGAGGCGACCGTGCGGGCTTGGCTGTCTAAAGCGCTTACAGCCCCGCGCGGCCCGCAATGGTGCTGCGACAAATGCCAAGCGGTGCATTCGGAATGGGCCCCGATCTGCGATAATTGTCAGGGGTTTGATACCCTTAGTTGGCGCGCACCCGCGGAAACCACAGGCCCCAGCGCCACAGCGGCCGAGATGTTGCCGGTGATCGTCGCAGCGCCAAAAGCCGCCCCTGATGGCCCCAAACCGATTGATCTGGAAGCCATCGGTCGTCGGGCGAATTAACCGCGCACCGCCTCGATCATCCGCGATACGTTGTCGGGGTCGGCATCGGGCGTGATGCCGTGGCCAAGGTTGAAAATATGCGCCCCGCCCTTGAAGGCATCCACCACGCGGCGCGTTTCGCGCACCAGTTCAGCGCCACCCGTCACCATATGCCCGGGTGCAAGATTGCCCTGCACACAGCCATCCATCTGTACATTTACGGCCGCCCACTCCGGGCTGACAGAATTGTCCAAAGCCACGCAATTGGCGCCAGTGGCGTTGGCAAAGCCCACATAGCCCTGCCCCGCCTCACGCGGAAAGGCGATCACGGACAGGCCGGGGTGGCGGGATTTGAGGGCGTGGATGATCTCTTTGACGGGGTTCAGCGCGAAGTCGATGAAATCTTGCCCCTTCAGGCTGCCGGCCCAACTGTCAAACAGCTTCACCACCTCGGCCCCCGCAAGAACTTGCATCGACAGATATTCAATCGTCGCCGCCGTGATCACATCCATCAAAGCTTGGAACGTGGCACGATCTGCCGCCTTCAACGCATGGGCAGCACCCTGATCTTTGCTGCCACGGCCTGCGATCATATAGGTGGCTACCGTCCACGGTGCGCCCGCAAATCCGATCAGCGTGGTTTCGCGCGGCAGTTCGCGGGCGAGAATCCGAACGGTTTCGTAGATGGGGGCCAGCTTGTCGTGAATATCCTCTTTCGGCTTAAGCGCTTTTACACCCGCCATGCCGGTGATGGTTGACAACCTTGGCCCCTCACCATTTTCAAACCACAAATCGGCGCCCAACGCCTGTGGTAAAAGCAAAATGTCGGCAAACAAGATCGCCGCATCAAACCCATAGCGCCGGATCGGTTGCAACGTCACCTCTGCCGCAAGGTCCGAGTTATAGCACAGCGAAAGAAAATCTCCCGCCTGCGCCCGCGTGGCGCGGTATTCCGGCAGATACCGCCCCGCCTGCCGCATCATCCAGATGGGCGGCGTGGGAAGAACTTCGCAGGCCAAAGCGCGCAGGATGATCTTATTGGGCATGTAAGGCTCCGTCAGGGCTGGGAATAGATCTGTTTAACATCGCGTTGTGGCAGTTGTCAGCGCAGAATGACAGCGGTATGCCTAGGGGATGACATACGCACTTCCCACCCCCGCCCACCCTTTCAAAATCGGCACGCGCGGCTCGCCCCTCGCGCTTTGGCAGGCGCACGAAGTGCGGCGCTGTCTTATGGCCGCCTATTCCCTGCCCGAAGCGGCGTTCGAGATCGCGGTGATCAAAGTCACCGGCGACCAGATTCTGGACAAGGCGCTGAAAGAGATCGGCGGCAAGGGTCTGTTCACCCGCGAGATTGAAGAGGCGCTGTTGGATGGCGGCATCGATATCGCCGTGCATTCCATGAAAGATATGCCCACGCTGCAGCCTGTGGGTCTGCTTTTGGACTGCTATCTGCCGCGCGAAGATGTGCGCGATGGCTTCGTCTCGCCCAGTGTCGCGGCGTTGATGGACTTGCCGCAGGGGGCAACCGTTGGCTCTTCCAGCCTGAGACGGCGTGCGCAGTTGGCGCACCGCAGGCCCGATCTGAAACTGGTCGAGTTTCGCGGCAATGTGCAAACTCGGATGAAAAAGCTGGAAGATGGTGTGGCGACCGCCACGTTCTTGGCCATGGCGGGCCTGAACCGTCTGGGCATGGCGCATCACGCCAAACCCATCGCCGTGACCGACATGCTGCCCGCCGTGGCACAAGGGGCCATTGGAGTTGAACGCCGCATGGAAGACCCCCGCGCCCAAGCCATGCTCGCCGCCATTCACCACACCCCCACCGGCCAACAGCTCGCCGCCGAGCGCGGCTTTCTGGCGCGGTTGGACGGATCTTGCGAAACCCCCATCGCTGGCCTTGCCGTGCTGGAGGGTTCCACCCTGTGGCTGCGCGGTGAAATTTTGCGCCCCGATGGCACAAAGGTGATCAGTGGCGAATTGCGCGGCCCTGTGGCCGATGCAGCGGCCATAGGCGCTGCACTGGCCGATCACTTGCTGGCCGAGGCTGGGCCGGGGTTTTTTGACTGATAACCTCAAGCAGCACCTGCTTGAAGCCCGCTTAGAAACGCCAAGATCGGCGCGGCGACCAGTTGTGCCGCCTCTTCATGCACCAAATGGCCATACCCTGCGATGTCGTGCCATGTGGCGTTTGGCATAACCTGCGCTGCGCGTGCCGACACGGCGGGGGGCACCGCGCGGTCGTTGGTGGCGCTCAGCAGCAGGCTTGGCACCTTTTGATCCTTCAATCGCCGCAAAAACGGCGTCAGGTTCCATTGCGCCATCATCGCCAGCGTCGCACCGACATGGGCAGGTTTTTTCATCAGATGCAGGTACAGGGCCAGCCCTTCCTCATCCAGTGTGCTGCCCGTGGTGGCGATCAACTGGCGCACCTGTGTCGGGGTTCCGGCCAGTTTGCTGAACAAGCTGGGCACAAAGGGGGTGAGGGCTAAGGCCTTTGCCATGACAGGGAAAAGCCAGCCCTCGAACCCTTCAAACGCGCCAAGGGCAGAGTTGATGCCTACAACGGCGTTGAGGGGCAAAATCTCGGCCAAGCGCTGGGCAATCGCAGCTCCAGCGGAATGGCCGATGATCGCAAAGGGCTGCCAACCTTGGTGGCGGATCAGGGCGGCGATATCTTCGGCCACAGGGTCCAGACCGCAGCGCCCCCGCGCGCCCAGCACGGTAAAGCCCTGCCCGGGCAAATCCAGCGCCACGATCCGGTAGTGCGGGATCAAAAGCGGGATCAGATGGCGAAAGCTATGCGTTGCCCCGCCTGCGCCGTGCAGCAGCAGCAGCAGGGGGCCTTCGCCCACCTCCTGCACATGCCACAAATGCGGCTTGCAAGCGATATGGCGTGACGCCGCGCGATAGGGCCAATCGGCGGGGATGATTGGTGCGCGCATCTAGCCGCCCAGCGCCACTTGCAAAGCGGCAGACAAGCGCTGCGCGTCAGCGCGGGGCAGGGGCAGATAGGGGGCGTCCAGCACCTCGGCCAAGCGGCGCAGGGCAGGTTGCGGGCGGTTGGCGATGTCAATCACCAGTGCGGGAATGCCCGTGGCGCGCAGGGCGCGGGCCAGTTTCAGGCTGTCAGCCTCAGCCGCCTCGCGGTTGGCGGTGCCGTCCAGCGCGATATTGCCGCGCCCATCGGTCAGCAGGGCCACCGTGGGCGTCATGCCCCGTGCTTTGGTCTGGCCCGCCAGTTCAAACGCCATCTGCAAGCCTGCGGCTAGCGGTGTGCCGCCGCCACCCGGCAACGAAGCCAACCGCCGTTTGGTTTGCACCAAAGACCGCGTGGGCGGCAGCATCAGTTCCGCCGCCGTGCCGCGAAAGGCGATGAGCGCGACATGGTCGCGCCGCGCATAGGCCTGCGCCAAAAGCAGCTCTACCGCCCCCTTTGCCTCACCCAACCGCGCCAAAGCGGACGAGCCAGAGGCGTCGACGGCAAAGATCAGCACCCTATCCGACGTTTCCTGATACCGCTTCAACCGCAGGTCGCTTTGGCGAATCTCTAGCCGTGTCGCATCGGGCGTGCGGCGGCGCAGCGGCTGCCAAGGGGCTGCGGCACGCAGTGTGGCCACCAGATCAATCCGCTTGCCCGACCCCGGCGTACCGGGCCGAGAGGGTAATGGCCGCCCGCGATGGTTGCCCTTGCGCACCGCACCGCTGCCCGACCCCTTGGCGCTGCGGGCGGCTTTGCCTGCCGCAAGCCGCGCCAAAAGATCAGCAGGCAGGGCAGCGCGGATGGCCTCCAGCAAGATGTCCTCAGGCAGGCGGTCTTGTTGGGTTTGCTCTTGGTCTTGATCGCCCTGGTCGGGCGAATCAGGCGGTTCTGGGGGCGGGGGGGGATCGTCGCGTTCGTCAGCCTGCGGCTGCAGATCGCCGCGATGGGCCAGTGTCAGCTCTGCCGCATGGCGCAGCGTGGTGTCAGACGCCTGATCCTCGCCGCGCCACGCCGCCAATGCCCGCGCTACGGCCAATGCCAGCATCGGCGCTCGCAGCGAGGCGATGCCCATCGCCGCAGCCACAGTCGTTAGGCTTTCCAGTGCCGTTTTGGGCAAGGTTGTGGTGGCCCGCCGCGCACGGGCGGCGGCTATAGCTTCGGGCGATAGCGTGATGTCTTGCGTGTCGGAATAGCCCACCTCTGTCAGATCCAGAAAAAGGCCCAACCGATCTGACAGGCCAGAGGGCAGGCTTTCTTCGGGCTCTGCCCCCTCATCAAGGGTGACAAGGCACGGCCCCGCCTCGTCCAGCCAGCGCGACAGGCGGGCGGATAGGCCAAGGGGGCAGCGTTCGGCCATGGTTAGGATCACGGGGTCGGTTGACGCCAAAAGACCAGCCGTTGCAACCAAACTACCTGCCGCCAAGGTTGCCGCCAGATCAACGCCGCCAAACAGCGCCGTGTCATCCACGCCTGGATGGATCCGCCGCGCTTGGGGCAACGCCTGCGTGACACGATCACGCACCGCCGAACTGCGGGCGCGCAGCCACAAGCCCTTAACACCCGCAGGATCAACCGCCAGAACAGCCAGCGCCAGTTCGGCGCGCTGCCATGGCGTCAGCGGATCGCTCATGGAAGGGTTTCTTCCACCACCCGCGCTACGCGCGAGGCCGACCCCGCCTCGTCCAGCGGATCGCGGCGCAGGCGGTGGCCCAAGGCGCTCGTAGCCACCTGTTTCAGGTGCCCGCGTGTCACCGTTTCAGCCCCGTCATAGGCTGCAATCGCGCGCGCGGCGCGCAGCAAGGTCAACTCTCCGCGCAGCCCGTCTGACCCAAGCGCAATGCACAAAGCCGCGCAATCGTGCAGCACAGCACCAGGGGTCTTCAGCGCAGGCAAAGCCGCACGCGCGGCTAGAATTTGCTTGCGCAGCGCCATGTCCTTGGTGCGCCATTTCTTCATGAACGCGGCATTGTCATTCTCATAGGCATCGCGGCGGCGCATCACCTCGACGCGGGTTTCTATGTCACGCGGCGAGATCACCTCGACCGAAAGACCGAAACGGTCCAGCAACTGCGGGCGCAGTTCGCCCTCCTCAGGGTTGCCTGACCCTACCAGCACAAAGCGCGCTGCGTGGCGGATCGAAAGACCCTCCCGCTCGACCACGTTTTGGCCCGATTGGGCCACGTCTAACAGCAGGTCGACGATGTGGTCTTCCAGCAGGTTGACCTCGTCAATGTACAGATAGCCCCGATTGGCGCGGGCCAGAAGGCCGGGTTCAAAGGCCTTTTCGCCGCGCGTCAGGGCGCGTTCGATGTCTAACGCACCTACCACGCGGTCTTCGGTGGCGCCGAGTGGCAGGTCGATCACCGGCGTGGGGCGTTTGATCATCTTGCCCGATTTTGGCCCCGCCCAATCGGGCACATCTTCGATGCGGGCAGAGTTGACGGGACACCCCTCGACTGCCGTGATTTCAGGCAACAAAGCCGCCAAAGCACGCACCGCGGTGGATTTTCCCGTGCCCCTGTCGCCAAACACCAAAACCCCGCCAATGCCCGGATCAACCGCCGTCAGCACCATGGCTTGCTTCATCGCTTCTTGGCCCACGATGGCCGAGAAGGGGAAAGGTTGGCTCATGCTGCGTCCTTTTTCAACAGGGGGCTTTGCCCGCCCCAACTGCCCCAATCGTCCAGAATGCGAAAGCGGGCGTAAAGCTCTTCGGAAAACCAGTTCTCGGCGCGCACCGCTTGGATGGCGCGGCCATGCGGGCCGTTACCACGGGCAAAGTTGGCCATAGCGGCGGCGTCTGGCCAGATTGAGAAGGTAACTTGATGCAACAAGGGCACCTCGCCGATGCCGATCTTGAAGATCACATTGGGGTCAGCCCCTATCACAGCAGAAATATCTGGCACCCGCCGCCAAAAGCGCAGGAAAGTTGATGCCTTCATCGACGCACGGGTCAGCGCAACTATGGGGCCTTTGGGCGGCGTGGCATCCGGCGGCGGCACAAAGGGCGCTTTGCCCGCCCAAAGGCCACGGGCCGAGGTGGGTTCTAACAAAATCGTCCAGCTTTCGGCGGCGCGTTTGCGCCAGCGGCGATAGACGGGGGCGGTATCAACGCAGGCGCGTGCTGTTTGGGCATCTGGCCAAGTGGCTAAGATCGCCCAGACGCCAAAGTTGGGTTTGGGGGTAAAGCCGTGCCCCGTGCCTGACCCGCACAGCTTCCAAAACCCCACCTGTGGCATCCGCATAAACGACACCCGTGCAGCCGCCATCTGCCCCAAAACCCAAAGTCGGGTTGCGAGGGAGGGGAAACGAAACAGCGAGACGGTGACGACGTTGATGATGCGCCCCATGAAATCTTTGCAGGTCGACTTTGACAGTATCTGCAGACATAGCAAAGCGGATTAAGAGAAATTTTGCAATAGAAAGGCAAGTATTGTAAATTGAACTAGACAGTATATCGTAGGCCCATGCTGACAGAATCCAAACCCCGCCTCAACGAAAATGCCCCGAATGCGGGGTCTGAAGCCATTGTCATCGGCGCAGGCCTTGGCGGCCTAGCGGCGGCGATGCGACTAGGGGCCAAGGGCTACCGTGTCACGGTGATTGATCGCTTGGATATGCCCGGCGGGCGCGGGTCTTCGATCAGCCAAGGCGGGTATCGCTTTGATCTGGGCCCCACCATCGTGACTGTGCCGCAGCTTTTTCGCGAACTTTGGGCTGCCTGTGGCCGCGATTTTGACCGCGATGTCGATTTGCGCGCCATGGACCCGTTTTATGAAATTCGCTGGCAAGACGGATCCAGCTTCACCGCCAGCCAATCCACCGATGCCATGCGCGCCGAGGTGGCCCGCCTGTCGCCCAGCGATTTGCCGGGCTACGACCGTTTCCTGCGCGATTCCGAACGCCGCTATAGCTTTGGCTTTGAAGACCTTGGCCGCCGTTCGATGCACAAACTGTTGGATCTGATCAAGGTTCTGCCCACCTTTGTCGCCTTGCGGGCGGACAAGTCGGTCTATGCCCATGCGGCATCCCGCGTGAAGGACGAACGCCTGCGCTTTGCTTTGTCGTTCCACCCGCTGTTTATCGGCGGCGACCCGTTTCATGTGACGTCGATGTATATCCTCGTCTCGCATTTGGAAAAGGAATTTGGCGTTCATTACGCCATGGGCGGGGTGGCAGCGATTGCCTTGGCCATGGCGGGGGTGATTGCCGATCAAGGCGGCACCTTGCGCCTGAACGCCGAGGTGGACGAGATTTTGCTGTCAGATGGCCGTGCCACCGGCGTGCGGTTGACTGATGGGCAGGTGCTGGCGGCGGATGTGGTCGTCTCGAACGCTGATTCGGGGCACACCTATGACCGGTTGCTGCGCAACCATCCCAAGAAAAGCTGGACACCGGCGAAGCTGGCCCGCAAGCGGTGGTCGATGGGGCTGTTTGTTTGGTATTTCGGCACCAAGGGCACCAAGCTGAAATGGCCCGATGTCGGCCATCACACCATCGTCGTCGGCCCGCGCTACAAAGAGCATATCCGCGACATCTTCATCCGTGGCAAACTGGCCGAGGATATGAGCCTTTATGTCCACCGCCCCACCGTCACCGATCCTTCGGCGGCACCTGTGGGCGATGATACGTTCTACGCGCTGTCCCCCGTGCCGCATCTGGGGATAGGCAAAACCGACTGGGCGAGTGAGGCCGAGCCTTACCGCCAAAAGATGCAAAAGATGCTGGAAGAGCGTTTGCTGCCGGGCTTGGGTGATCATCTCAGCGAGCAGTTGGTCTATACCCCCAACAGCTTTGAAACCCGATACCTGTCACCCTATGGCAGCGGCTTTTCGATTGAGCCGCGCATCCTGCAATCGGCATGGTTTCGCCCCCATAACGTCTCGGAAGAGGCGAAGGGACTGTATTTGGTGGGGGCTGGCACCCACCCCGGCGCGGGCTTGCCGGGGGTGATTTCCAGTGCTGAGGTGTTGGGAAAACTGGTGCCTGACGCGCCCCGCCGCACTGCGCGAAGGATGGCTGCCGAATGATCGCCCCGCAAGATTTGCATCACTGCCGTGAGGCGATCCGCACAGGATCGCTGTCTTTCCATGCAGCGTCTAAGCTGCTGCCCGCCAAGGTGCGTGATCCGGCGCTGGCGCTTTATGCCTTTTGCCGCTTGGCCGATGATGCGGTAGATGACATTGCTGATACGGCCCCTGCCGTTTTGGCCCTGCGTGACAGGCTGGATCTGGTCTATGCTGGACGCCCCCGCAACGTTCCCGCCGACCGCGCCTTTGCCGCTGTGGTGCAAGATTTTGATATGCCCCGCGCCCTGCCCGAGGCGCTGCTAGAGGGCCTCGCATGGGATGCCTTTGGCCGCCAATACCAAACCATGCCCGACCTTTTGGCCTATTGCGCCCGCGTTGCCAGCGCCGTGGGGGCCATGATGTGCGTTTTGATGCGGGTGCGCGACTCTGACGCTTTGGCGCGGGCCTGTGATCTGGGCCTTGCGATGCAGTTGACCAACATCGCCCGTGATGTGGGTGAAGATGCCCGTGAGGGTAGGTTGTACCTGCCGCTGGATTGGCTGGCCGAGGCGGGGATTGACCCTGTCGCCTTTCTGGCCACGCCCAAGGCCCACCCTGCCTTGCCCGCTTTGACCAAGCGCCTGCTGGATCAGGCGGATGTTTTTTATGAACGCTCTACAACCGGCGTGCCTGTGCTGCCTTTGGGTTGTCGCCCGGGCATCTTCGCCGCGCGCCATGTGTATGCGGGCATCGGTGGGGCTGTGGCGCGGTTGAACTACGACAGTTTTTCTGCCCGCGCCCGCACCACGCGGCAGCAAAAGCTAGGGTGGCTGGGGCTGTCGGTGCTTCAAACGGTGGCGACAGCGGTTTGGCCGGTTTCAGCGATTGTGCACGCCGCGCCAGAGCCTGAGGTGGCCTTCCTCGTCGATGCCGCCGCGCGCAAAAGCACGCGTTTTAGCCGGTCTGACGCCCTATTCGCGGCCCTTGCCCAGTTGGAAAGCAAAGATCGCGCCAAACGCTCCTTGGATCGGGCCGGTGCGTGACATAAGTAAGCGGTCACCATGCCAAGGGGGCCGCGATGGACTGGAGCCTGTTTTTCACCTTTCTCGCCTCGTGCATGGCGGCAGCCACTACGGGGGCGATGTTCAAGCCTGGCCCTTGGTATGAAGGCCTGATCAAACCCGCTTGGTTTCCGCCGCGTTGGGTCTTTCCGGTGGCTTGGACCAGCCTTTACATTCTGATGTCGCTGGCTGCGATGCGGGTGGCCCCGCTGCCGGGGGCCGCGCAGGGCATGGGCTTTTGGGCCTTGCAGATCGCGCTGAACACTTTGTGGTCACCGATCTTTTTTGGCCTGCACAAGATGCGGACAGCGATGATCGTGATGGTCTTTTTGTGGGCCAGCGTGGCCGCAACAACTTGGTGCTTCTTTGGCGTCGATTTTGTGGCGGGGCTGATGTTCGTGCCCTATCTGGCATGGGTCACGATTGCGGCGGCGTTAAACGTTACCTCGATCCGGTTGAATCCGAAGGCTGACGGCGCTGACGCGGTGATCTAAAGCTACAAAACGGGGATGGTGCATCGTCTGCCCTTTCCACGCGTGATTTGCGCTCGTATAGCACAGTCAAAGCAGGGGGGTGCGTGGCATGGCGCATATCATTGTCGTTGGCAACGAAAAGGGCGGGTCGGGCAAATCGACCACGTCGATGCATGTGGCCACGGCCCTATGCCGTGCTGGTTTTCGCGTAGGCGGGTTGGACCTAGACCTGCGCCAACGCAGCTTTGGCCGCTATGTTGAAAACCGCTTGGCCTATCTGGCCCGTGTTGGGCTAAATCTCCCCTCGCCCGACTACCGCGAATTGGCCGAGATTGACCCAGCCCTGCTGGGCCCGACCGAGAACGCCTTTGACCGCCGCTTATCAGAGGCTGTGGCGGAGCTGGATAGCGTGTCTGATTTCATCCTCATTGACTGCCCCGGCAGCCACACCCGCCTGTCGCAGGTGGCGCATTCGCTGGCCGATACGCTGATAACACCGCTTAACGACAGCTTTGTCGACTTTGACCTGCTGGCCCATGTTGATGCTGAAACGGGCAAGGTCAAAGGCCCGTCGATCTATTCGGAAATGGTCTGGAATGCCCGCCAACTGCGCGCCAAGGCGGGATTAAAGCCGATTGACTGGATCGTGGTGCGCAATCGCTTGGGGGCGCAGCAGATGCTTAACAAGAAAAAGGTTGGCTCTGCGCTAGAGGACCTGTCACGCCGCATAGGCTTTCGCGTGGCGCCTGGCTTTTCAGAACGGGTGATCTTCCGTGAGCTTTTCCCCCGTGGCCTGACAGTGATGGACTTAAAGGATACGGGCGTTGATACGTTGAACCTGTCCAATATTGCAGCCCGCCAAGAGGTGCGCGATCTGTTGCGTGAACTACGCTTGCCCGGAGTAGACGGTGGGCCTTCCGCCGCCTGAACCGCCCCTAAGCCGCCAAGGTGCCCTATGCCAAACCCGCTTTATGACGCTTTATTCGCCACGCTGACCCTTCGCACCAACCCGCTGTTGATCTTGGAGGGTGGCGAAAAAGTCACGGGTGCGAGCTTTCACGCCATGATCGCCCGTGCCGCCAACGCCTTGCGCAGCGCAGGGGTGCAAGCGGGGGACCGCGTGGCGGTGCAGATTGCTAAATCTCCCGAAGCCTTGGCGATTTATGGCGCGACCGTTTCTATCGGTGCGGTGTTCTTGCCGCTGAACCCCGCTTATACCCCGCCTGAGGTGGGCTATTTCCTGAACGATGCCACCCCCCGCCTGTTTATCTGCGATCCGGCCAAGGCCGAGGTGCTGGCTGGCGTGGCCGGCCAAACCACCCTTAAGACCCTAAACGCCAAGGGCGGCGGCAGCTTTGGCGCTGACCTTAGCGCTGCTGAACCAGTGTTCGCGCCAGAGGAGCGCTTAGGGTCGGATCTGGCGGCGATCCTTTATACATCGGGCACGACAGGCCGGTCGAAGGGTGCGATGCTGACGCATGACAACCTTTTGTCGAATGCGCAGACTTTGGCGGATCTGTGGCGCTTTACAGCTTTGGATGTGCTGCTGCACGCTTTGCCCATCTTCCACACACATGGCGTATTTGTTGCCTCAAACGTCAGTTTGCTGACTGGCGGGCAGATGATCTTCCTGCCGGGGTTTGATGCGGGCACTGTTGTGCGCCTTTTGCCACAAGCCACCGCCCTGATGGGCGTGCCGACATTCTACACGCGCCTGCTGGAGGATGCGCGTTTTGACCACGCGCTGACAGCGCATATGCGCCTGTTTGTTTCCGGCTCGGCCCCGCTGTTGGCCGATACCCACCGCCAGTTTTACACCCGCACCGGCCACCGCATCTTGGAACGCTATGGCATGACGGAAACCAATATGAACACGTCAAACCCTTATGAGGGTGAGCGCCGCGCGGGCACTGTGGGGTTCCCGCTGCCGGGTGTAGAGCTGCGGATCATGGCTGAAGGGGTCGAGGTGCCGCAGGGCGGTGTCGGTGGAATTGAAGTGCGCGGCCCGAACGTCTTTGCGGGCTATTGGCAGATGCCCGAAAAAACCCGCGAAGAACTGCGGCCGGATGGCTGGTTTATCACCGGCGATCTGGGGCAGATCGACGCCGACGGCTATGTGCAGATCGTGGGGCGGGCTAAGGATCTGGTGA
>CAXNKP010000024.1:0-11811 GCA_964202815.1 Stagnihabitans sp.
CGTCACTGACCAATCGCAGATCAGGGATGCCGTTTTCCAGCGCCAGAATTCCGCCTTTGGTGGTGGCAACGATCGGGGCAAGCTTGTCGCCGCTGGCAAGAGTTTGCTCAAACTCTTTCGGGGCCGAGGGCCCCACCGCCACCACCCGCACCAGATCGCCTTGTTGCAGCCGGTAAAGGCCCAGTTGTGGCGCCGTATAGGTCGCCTGATACTGGCCGCCGGGGCCCGTCTGGAGAAGAGGCAGCGTGACAATACTGCCATCGGGCAGGGTCACCGTCACATCTGGCGGAGCGGCGTCAAGAATCGTGCGCCTTGTAACGGTCAGGCTTTGCCCCACGGCTGTAGCGCCCAGCGCCTCTTCCTCAAGCTCGGGCTGTTTAAGCATCCAATGCGCCAAGCGCCGCAGCAATTCCAACTGCGGCCCCCCCCCTTCAAAGCCTTTGCCCCAAAGCCAGCTTTGGTCTGACGCGAGAACCGCCACCCGCCCTTGCCCCACCCTGTCCAGCACCAACAACGGCTTGTCGTCCGGCCCCCTCATTAAGACCTGACCTGCACGTTGCGTCACCTCGATCAGCCGGAACCAACGGCCCCAACCGCCCTGCGGGGCCAGTGCCTCTAGCCCTTGGGTGACGGGATGTTTGCGGCCAAGGTCGGTCACCTGCGGCTTGAAGCCTTGCTCCACAAGCCGGCTGGTCGGGGCCACGGGCAAAATCTGCGACAGCGGAGAGCGCCACAGGCTATCGACCTGCCCGAACTCTGGCCCAGCCGCCACAAGCACCGTGCCGCCCTGGGTCACATAATCGACCACGTTTTGCAGATAAGACATCGGCAAAATGCCCCGCATCGCGTAGCGGTCAAAGAGGATCAGGTCGAAATCCTTTATCTTGTCGACGAACAATTCCTTGATCGGAAAGGCGATCAGTGACAGTTCGGACTGTGGGATCAGGTCTTGCTTCTCGGGCGGGCGTAGAATGGTGAAATGCACCAGATCGACCGAAGGGTCAGATTTGAGCAGGTTGCGCCAGACCCTTTCGCCGGGGTTAGGCTCGCCCGAGATCAGCAACACGCGCAAGCGGTCCCGCACGCCGTTGATCTGCACCACGGCGGCATTGTTGCGGTCGGTCAACTCGCCCGGTTGCGGGGCGATGGACAGTTGCACCACATTGATCCCGGCATGAGGCAGGCTCAGCGGCAGGGTCATCTCTTGGCCGATGGGCACCGCAAAGGTTTGCGGTGCATCCGCGTCCAGCCCGATGGTCACCTCGACCAAGGTTGCGGCATCTGGGGGGGATTGGCCCTGATCCTCGATCTTGAACTCAAGGCTGACCTCTTCGCCCATGATGGCAAACGCCGGGGCATTGGTGATGGAAAGCTTGCGGTCCCAATCACCTTTGCGGCCGGTGAGCAGCACCTGCAACGGCGCGGGTAAGGCAGGGGCGGCTGACAGATCATGCACCTGCCCATCGGTGATCACGATCACCCCCGCGATGCGCCCTTGCGGTTCTTGCGCCAAAGCCGTGGACAGGGCCGTCATGGCCAAGGTGCCGGCATTGTCCTGACCATCAGCTATGTGTACGATCCGAAGGTCGGTATGGGGCAGGGCTTCGACCTTGGCCTTGATCGCCTCAACCGCTTGGGCGGTTTGAAAAGCGCGGTCTGACAGGGTTTGGCTGGCGCTGTCATCGACCAAAAGCACCACGATGTCGGACAAGGGTTTGCGGTCTTCCTGCTGCAAGGCGGGGTTGGCCAAGGCCATCAGCCCAAGCCCCAAGGCCAGTGCGCGCCATGGCCAACCCTTCAACCCTCGCCACACCGCTATGCCAAGCACAGCCAGCGCCACACCGCCCAAGGCAGCCAGCACCCAAGGGGCCACAATTGGTTGCAGCACCAAGATCTGGCTCATTTTCCCAACCTTTCCAACAGGGCGGGCACATGGACTTGGTCGGATTTATAATTTCCTGTCAACACATGCATGATGAGGTTAATGCCAAATCGGTAGGCATATTCCCTTTGCTGATCACCCGCAGCCCCCCGCCCCACGGGCAGCAAGGGCCAGCCGTTGTCGTCCACCGCCCAAGCACTGGCCCAATCGTTGCCGCCAATCACCACAGGCGTCACCCCGTCATTGAGGTTGCGAAACGGCATCCCGTCAGTTTTGGCAGCATCGGGGGGCGGGGCCTCGACCCAAAGGCCACCTTCGGTGAAGCGGCCAGGGAAGGTTTGCAGCAGAAAAAAGCTGCGGGTCAGAACGTGGTCGACGGGCAAGGGCGCAAGCGGGGGAATGTCCAGCCCCTGCGCTATGCGCTGCAAGGCTTGGCCTTCGGGCGTGGGGGCAGAACCAGTCGCTACCCCGGCAACGTCAGCATCACGGGTGTCAAACAAGATCATCCCGCCCATGCGCAGATAGTGGTTGAGCTTGTCATACCCCGCAGCCGAAGGTGTGGGCGCATCGGCCGTGAGAGGCCAATAAAGAAAGGGGAAAAAAACCACCTCATCCTTTTCCACATCCACGCCCATCGGGGCCAAAGGTTCTATCGTGGTGCGGTAGATCAACTGATCGCTTAGGCCCTGAAGCCCTGCGGCAGAGGTGGCATCGACAGCGGGTTCACCCGTCATCACATAGGCCAGCACCACACCTTGGGTGGCGGCGATGGCCCTTTGATCAGCGGCCGCATCGGCCTGCGCCTTTTGCGAAGGGGCCAGCAGCGCCAAGGCCAGCAGCATGCCCACCCCCACACGCCGCACAAATCCCAAGCGCTGCGTCAGGGCCAAGGTGGCCACCGCATCAAACAGCAGCAAAAGCATAGCCAAAGCCAACACCGGCCCTTTCAGCACAATCTGCGATGGCAAGGTCAGGCCCTGAACCGCAATGTTCAAGGGCCAAGTGGCCCCGACCAAGGGCTGATCCACGGGCACGGCGTTGAGTGCCAGCCCCAAGCCGTCGTGCCGATAAAGGCCCGCCGGCACCTTGGCCGAGGGGCCCTGTGCCAAGGTGTCCACCAAAGCCTCGCCCGGCACCCCCGCGAGCGTTGCGGGATCGGCCAAGTCGCCCCAGCCGTCCAAGACATGCTCGGGCGTCCAGATCAACCCCGCCACAACATCCACCCCCGCACTGCCCGAGGTGCCAGATACCGCCAACCGCTCCAGCATCTGCACAAAAAGGCCTGAGAGCGGCAGGTCAGACCATTCGGCACTGGCCGTAACATGAAACAGCACCACCTGCCCCAGCCCAAGCGCCTTGCGCGTTACCAAAGGCGTGCCATCATCCAAGGCGGCCAAGGTGCGGGTGGGCAGATCAGGGTCAGGCTGGGCCAGCACTTGGGTGCGCACTTGGATATCTGAGGGCACCGTAAGGCCGTGAAAGAGGGAATTCGCACCAAACTGCGCCAGAGCCTTGGGCGCACCCCAACTCATCGCCCCGCCGCTGGTCAGCCCGCCTTGACGCAGGGCGACGGGCATCAACGGATCGCCCGCCAAAGCCGCCATGTCTGACGCAGCCAACCTTGGCCCCGCAAAGCGCAAGAGCAAGCCGCCCTTTTCCACCCATGCCCGCAGCACGGCGGTTTGCGCCGGCGGCACCTGCGCCGCATCGGCCAGAATGATCACATCGGGCTTGGTGGGCAAAACATCGCCCAGCCCTGCGGTGAGAAGATCAGACGAGGGGGCGAGCGCTTGACGCAGATAATGCAGCGGCGACAAAAGCTGTAAGCCTTCCCCGTCGGCTGTATCGCTGACCAAGGCCACCTTGCGGCGCTTAAGCGTATCGCCCGCCAAGGTCACAGCCCCGGCACTGCGCTGCCCTTCCAGCGCAAAACGGGTGATGCGGTTGCGCAGTTCGGCGGGCAAGTCCAGTTGGGCCTTTGCAGAAGTGTCTTGGGCGGCGAAGTCCACCCGTTGCCGCACCAGTTCGCGCTCTACCCCCGCAGGATCAGGCCCCCGCGCGATCAGGGTGACCGAGGCGGGCAGCCCCGCCGCAAGCCGCTGCACTGTGAGTGTCACCTTGCCATCGGCCTGCACGGCAGGGCCCAGCGCGTAGATCGGATGGTCCGAGGCGAAAACCTCCACTTGGCCATGCTGTTCCAAGGCGGTGATCAACTCAGCCTGTCCGGAATGCGCCAGCCCATCTGAAATCCACGCCGTATCGAAGGGCCCCTGGGGCAGCGCATCGCGCCAAGACGCCAAAGCCTGCGGCTGCCAACTGCGCGGTGCGAAGCCTGCCAGCTTCCCGCGCACCTCTGACGCAGCCTGAAAGCCCAGCGGCGGCTGCGGGTCGCTTAGCTGCACCAGGGCCACGGCCCGCCCACTTGTTTCTGCCGCCTCCAGCAGGCTGGCGGCTTTGGCATGACGACGGCTCCAATCAAAGGCATCGGCCCAACCGCCATCCATCACGATCATCAAAGGGGCGCTTGCCCGATTGCCGACCGTTGGGTTCACCACCGGCCCTGCAAAAGCCACAATCGCCGCCGCCAGTGCCATCATGCGCAGCACCAGCAGCCACCACGGCGTCTTATCGGCCTGCTGGGTCTTATCGGCCAAACCCAAAAGCAGCGCCACACCGGCAAATCTGCGCCTTATGGCTGCAGGCGGCACGGCGCGCAGCAATATCCACAGCAGCGGCAGGGCCAAAAACCCCACAAGCAAAAGCGGAGAGGTAAAGCCCACTATCACCACCCACCTTCCAAGGCACGGTAAGCCCAAAGCAGCGCACCTGTGGCGGGTTGCCCCGTATGGTGCCCAGCGTAAACCCAGCCTGTGGCACGGGCGAGGTCTGCCAGCCGTGCCTTACGCTCAGCCAACCGCGCCAGATACCCAGCCCGCAAGTCACCCGCGCTTTGGGTTTCATGGGCAAGGCTGCCGCCCATCGAGACAAAGACTGTGCGCCCGTCAAAGGGGAAATCCTCTTCCTCAGGGTCCAGGACTTGCAGCAATAGCCCCTTCACGCCGCTTGCGGCGGCTTGGGCCAAAGACCGCTCTAGCCCCGCCAGATCGCCCAGAAAGTCCGAGATAAAGACGGCCCGCCCCTGCAGTACAAAATCTTGCGGCAGGGCCAAAGCATAGTCTTGCGGCGGATTGGCGAGATCGGCGGCCATCGCCGCAACCAAGCGTTCCATCTGGCCTTTTCCGGCGCGGGCGCGAAGCGGGTGGCCTGCCAGGCCCACCTGTTCGCCCGCCCGCAAAAGCAAGACCGCCAAGGCCAAGGCCAAAAGGCGGGCGCGGTCAGATTTGGGCGGGCGGGTGGCGCCTGCAAAGTCCATCGATTGGGCGGGGTCAACCCAAAGGACAACCGACTGCGCTGCCTGCCATTCGCGCTCTTGGACAAAGGCCTGATCAGACCGCGCCGACCTGCGCCAATCAATCAGCCGCAAAGAATCACCCACGCGGGCGGGGCGATATTGCCAAAAGTCATCACCACGGCCCGGTCGTCTGCGGCCATGCTCTCCCAAGGTGACGGTGGCGGCCAGATGTTCGGCCGCAGCCAGTAAGGGCGGCAAGCTTTGGCCCAAAGCCTCGGCTCGGGCGCGCAGATCAGGGGAAAGGGTCACGCGGGCAAAACCCTGTCGCAGGTCGCGGCGATCACATCGGCCAAGCTGGCGCCTCGGGCGCGGGCGGCGAAGGTCAGGGCCATGCGGTGGCCCAGAACGGGCTGAGCCAAGGCGCGCACATCGGCAAGGGTAGGGGCCAGACGGCCCTGGAGCAGCGCGCGCGCGCGCACCATCAGCATCAGCGCTTGGGCAGCACGCGGGCCGGGGCCCCAAGCAAGAGTGCCTTGCAACGCGCTGCCCTCTGCCTCGGCAGGGCGGCAGGCGCGCACGAGATCCAAGATCGCCTCAACCACACGCTCGCCCACGGGCATCTGCCGGATCAGCGCCTGTGCTGCCATCAGATCGGCGGGGGAAAGGATGGCAGTTGCCTGCGAGACCTGCGCCCCCGTCGTGGCCATCAAGATGTCGCGCTCTGCCGCGCGGGTGGGGTAGGCGACATCAACCTGCACCAAGAATCGGTCCAACTGGGCCTCGGGCAGAGGATAGGTGCCTTCTTGTTCAATCGGGTTTTGCGTGGCTAGGACGTGAAAGGGCGGGCCAAGGCGGCGGTGCTGGCCTGCGATGGTCACCTCGCGCTCTTGCATGGCTTGCAGCAGGGCCGATTGCGTGCGCGGGCTGGCGCGGTTGATCTCATCCGCCATCAGCAATTCGCAAAAGATCGGGCCTTGGATAAAACGAAAGGCGCGGGTGCCGTCAGGGGCGGTTTCCAGCACTTCACTGCCCAAGATATCGGCAGGCATCAGGTCGGGGGTGAACTGGATGCGGTTGGCGCGCAGGCCCATCACGGTGCCCAAAGTTTCGACCAGCAGCGTCTTGCCCAAACCGGGCAGGCCCACCAGCAAGGCATGCCCGCCCGACAGCAAGGCCGCCATGACCAGCTCTACCACCGCCTCTTGCCCGATGAACCGCCCGCCAATAGCGGTCCGCGCCGCGCCCAATCGTGCGCTTAGGGATTCAATGGCAGTGACAAGGTCTTCGGCTTGGGACATGACTTGGCTCCGGTCGGGTTCGGGCTACACTAAAGCGAATACCGGTCGCGGGTACAAACGGCAAAAGGGTAAACTGCACAAATGATCGTGAAACCTAGTGCCGATTCGTTGGTGTCTGCCGTGACACAGGCCGCCAAAAGGGGCCCGCCGCCTGTACACCTGTGGAACCCGCCCTTTTGCGGTGACATTGACATGCGCATCGCGCGGGATGGGACTTGGTTCTATCTGGGCACGCCGATTGGCCGTGCGCCGATGGTGAAACTGTTCTCTTCGATCCTTAAACGCGAGGGGGATGCGTATTTTCTGGTCACGCCGGCTGAAAAAGTCGGCATCAAGGTCGATGACGCCCCACTTTTGGCGGTGGATGTGATGGCCTCAGGCGAAGGCAAGGCGCAAATTCTGCATTTCGTGACAAAGACCGAGGACGAGGTCGAGGCTGACGCCGAACATCCCATCACCGTATGTCTTAAAAATGGCGAACCGGCCCCCTATATCCATGTCAGAGCGGGGCTGAACGCCCTGATCGACCGCAAGAGCTTTTACCGGATGATCGAATTGGGTTGCCATGAGGTGCAACAAGACGGACAAAGCTGGTTCGGCCTGTGGTCCAAGGGCCATTTCTTCAAAGTGATCCCCTCTGCCGACCTGACCTGAGAGCCCATGCCCAGATATGCCGCCAATCTGACGATGCTGTTTACCGAGGTGCCCAGCCTTGATCGGCCCGGCTTGGCCGCGCAGGCGGGGTTTGACGGGGTAGAAATTCTGTTTCCCTATGGCCATCCGGTGAAAGAGTGGCTGGCAGCACTGGCGGGTATGCCCTTGGCGCTGATCAACACGCCGCCGGGGGATTGGGCCTCAGGCGATCGGGGGCACGCGGCGGTGCCGGGGATGGAAGAGACCTTCCGCGCCCATTTCCTGCGCGCCGCCGATATCGCCACCCGCTTGGGTGCGGGCAAGGTGCATGTGATGGCAGGGGTGGCCAAAGGGCCACAGGCAACACAGGTGTTTGTGGAGAATCTGTCTTGGGCGGCACAAACGGCGCCAGATCTGTGCCTGACCATCGAGCCGCTGAATGCCGAGGACTGGCCAGGTTATTTCCTGAACGATTTCGATCAGGCCGCGCGGATATTGCAAGAACTGGACGCACCCTCGCGGATTGGACTGCAGTTTGACGTCTGGCATGCGGCCCGCATTCACGGCGATGCGCAGGCCGTCTGGGACAAGCACCGCAATGTGGTCAACCATGTGCAAATCGCAGGGTTTCCCAACCGGGCAGAGCCGGGCGGCGGCGGCTTTGACCTGACGGCGCTGTTTCGCGATCTGGATGCCCAAGGCTATGACGGCTGGGTTGCGGCCGAATACCGCCCTGCCCGCGCCACGGTGCACGGGCTGGGCTGGCTGAACGCCATTAAGGCGCGCGACCGTTTGATAGGTCTCACCGCTTAACGCCAGTGCCCCCTTCCCCCAGCCCGCACCAAAGGCTATCAAATGCCAAAGCGGATCAAGGACCCGATCATGACACTCAAAGCGCCAGAGACCCAAACAGTCACCTCGTGGAAAGTCGCCTGTGACGGCGGTGTGGGCGGCTTGGGCCATCCGCGCGTCTGGTTGAGCATTCCGCATGACACGGGTTTTGTGGAATGCGGCTATTGCGACAAGCGATTCGTCATCGACCGCGATCATGCGCAGGACGATCACTGACGCACAGTTGCGCCCGTTGAAGGGCAAGCTGCCCGCGCAGACCCTTTCGCGAGTATTTGGGCCTCGGTGAAGGCACGACGCAGTTTATTTGCGATTTGCCCTAATACTCCCGGGTCCGGGGCCTGTCCGCCGCGCTATGGATGGTGGTTTTGTGCGAAAGATCGTGGCAAAGTCACGGCGCAACACGGGGGCGTTTTATGACATTCGGCAAGGGCCATCACCTTCACCTGATCGACGGATCGGCCTTTATCTTTCGCGCCTACCACGCTTTGCCGCCCCTGACGCGCAAGTCAGACGGGTTGCCGGTGGGGGCCGTGGCGGGGTTTTGCAATTTACTTTGGGGCGAGTTGACCACCACCCGCAGTCAGAATGCGCCCACCCATATTGCGGTGATTTTCGATGCAGGTTCCAAAACCTTTCGCAACGACATCTTCCCCGCCTACAAGGCCAACCGCCCGCCCCTGCCCGAAGACCTGCGCCCGCAGTTCCCAATGACCCGCGATGCCACGCGGGCCTTTAACGTGGCATGTATCGAAATGGCGGGCTACGAGGCTGACGATATCATCGCCACCTTGGCCAAACGCGCCAGTGCGGCGGGGGGAACGGTGACGATCTTGTCCTCGGACAAGGATCTGATGCAGTTGATCGGCGACGGTGTCGATATGCACGATCCGATGAAGAACAAGCGCCTTGGGCTGGACGAGGTGATGGAAAAGTTCGGCGTCACCCCTGACCGGGTGGTCGATGTGCAATCCTTGGCGGGTGATTCGGTCGATAACGTGCCGGGTGCGCCGGGGATCGGGCTGAAGACCGCAGCTTTGCTTATTCAGGAATACGGCGATCTTGACACGCTCTTGGCGCGGGCGGGCGAAATCAAGCAGCCCAAGCGGCGCGAGGCTTTGGTTGATCACGCCGACCAGATTCGCCTTTCCCGCCAACTGGTGACGCTGAAAGACGACACGCCGATTGAGGTGGATCTGGCCAGCTTTGAACTGCGCGCGCCGGAACCCGAGGCGATCATGGCGTTCCTGCAAGAGATGGAATTTCAAACGCTGATCCGGCGGGTGTCAGAAAAGCTGAAGATTGAGGCGCCTGTGCTGGTGGCTGGCAAGGGGTTTGAAGTGGCAGGGGCCCATGACGCCCCGCAGGCGCAGGCGCTGCCTTTTGACAGATCTGCCTACACCTGCATCCGCGATGCCCAAACGCTGGAGGCTTGGATCACCCGTGCCTATGCACGGGGATATCTGGCGGTGGATACCGAAACCACCAGCCTTGACGAGATGCAGGCCGAGATCGTGGGGATATCTCTTTGCATGGATCCGGGGCAGGCGGCCTATATCCCCTTGCTGCACCGCACGGGCACGGATGATCTCTTGGGCGCTGTCACCCTGACCGAAGGCCAGATGCCGCGCGATGCGGTGATGGCGCTGTTGAAACCGCTGCTGGAAGATGATGCGGTTTTGAAAATTGGCCAGAATATGAAATACGATGCCAAAATCTTCGCCCGCCTTGGCATCACAGTAGCCCCGATCGACGACACGATGCTGATGTCTTACGCCATGCACGCGGGCCTGCATAACCACGGGATGGACGAGCTGTCCAACCGTTATCTGGGCCATGCGCCCATTCCGATCAAAGACTTGATCGGGTCGGGCAAATCGGCCATCAGCTTTGACCGCGTCCCCCTAGACAAGGCCGTGGCCTATGCCGCCGAGGATGCCGATGTCACGCTGCGCCTGTGGCAGACGTTCAAGCCAAAGCTGCACAGCGCCCATGTGACCACCGTGTACGAAACACTCGAACGCCCCTTGGTCGCGGTTTTGGCCGAGATGGAGATGGCGGGCATTCAGGTCGACCGTCACACCCTGTCGCGGATGTCTGGGGCCTTTGCGCAAAAGATGGCCCAGCTTGAAGAAGAAATCCAAACGCTGGCAGGCCAGTCGTTCAACGTAGGCTCACCCAAACAACTGGGCGAGATATTGTTTGACAAGATGGCCCTGCCCGGTGGCGAAAAGGGTAAGAACGGCGCTTACGGCACGGGCGCGGATGTGCTGGAAGATCTGGCAACCGAACACGAACTGCCCGGCCGCGTGCTGGATTGGCGCCAACTTGCCAAGCTGAAATCCACCTACACCGATGCGCTGCAAGACCATATCAACCCCGAAACGGGCAGGGTGCATACCAGCTATTCCATCACGGGCGCTGTGACGGGCCGCTTATCTTCCACCGATCCGAATTTGCAAAACATCCCCGTGCGGTCAGAAGAAGGCCGCCGCATCCGCGAGGCGTTTGTGGCCCCCAAGGGCAAGGTTCTGGTATCGCTAGACTATTCGCAGATCGAATTGCGAATCTTGGCCCATATCGCCGATATCCCCGCCCTGCAGCAAAGCTTTCGCGACGGGATCGACATTCACGCCATGACCGCATCCGAGATGTTCAACGTGCCGCTGGATCAGATGACCTCTGACATCCGCCGCAGGGCCAAGGCGATCAACTTCGGCGTGATCTACGGCATTTCCGGCTTTGGCCTTGCGCGCAATCTGCGCATTCCAAGGGCCGACGCGCAGGGCTTTATCGACCGGTATTTCGAACGCTTCCCCGGCATTAAGGAATACATGGCGACCACAGTGAAGTTTGCGCAGGAACACGGCTATGTCCAAACCCTGTTTGGCCGCAAAATCCATACGCCCGAAATCAACGCCAAAGGCCCCGGTGCCGGCTTTGCCAAACGCGCCGCGATCAACGCGCCGATCCAAGGCACGGCGGCCGACGTGATCCGCCGCGCGATGATCCGCATGCCTGCGGCCATTGCCGACCTGCCCGCCAAAATGCTGCTGCAAGTGCATGACGAACTGCTGTTCGAGGTGGACGACTCCGCTGCCGACACCCTGATTGCGGTGGCAAAACAGGTGATGGAGGGGGCATCCCACCCCGCTGTCCACCTGAAAGTGCCGCTGATCGTTGAGGCGGGCAAAGGGGCCAACTGGGCGCAGGCGCATTGAGGGCATAGATAAAACATTGCTGGCCAGATAGCTGGTGAAACACCTTGCAACCCTGCGGCTTGCGGCCTATATCGTCTTCAACAGCGGTTTCAGGGTCCAAACCTGAAGCTACCGACCTACCTTGCGGGCCTGTCGGCCCGTTTTTCATTTCTAGGACCACACATGTCTGATCTGATCGCCAAAACCGCCATGGATCGCCGCTTGGCCGATATCATCACGCCGGTCATCGAAGGCTTGGGCTTTGAACTGGTGCGCGTGCGCCTGATGGGCGGGGCGACGCGGATTTTGCAGATCATGGCTGACCGGCCCGAAGGCGGCATTGGCGTAGATGAATGCGGCGAGATTTCGACGGCTGTGTCGGCCACGCTGGATGTGGAAGACCCGATCGAAGAAAACTATGTTCTGGAAGTCTCGTCCCCCGGCATCGACCGCCCGCTGACACGGTTGAAGGATTTTGAGATGTGGAAGGGCTGGGAAGCCCGACTGGAAACCACCGAACTGGTCGATGGCCGCCGCCGCTTTAAGGGTGGATTGATGGGGATCGAAGGCGAAGAGGTTCTGATCGAGATCGAAGAG
>CAXNKP010000025.1:0-11792 GCA_964202815.1 Stagnihabitans sp.
GTGCGCTCGGGTACTATTCTTGGGATTGTCGGGGCTTGTGTCATCGGCTTTTTGCTGTCTGACCGAATTCAGGCCTATATGTGGGATCAGGCGTGGTCGATCATCTTCTTGATCATCGCCATGGTCTATCTGATCGATTGGTTGTCTGGCATGATCCGCACCCGGTTTATCGGCAAGACGGAAGGTGTTCGCGCATGACCTATTCGGTTGATATCACCGTGACCGGAACCGAAGGGCAGGTTTTAGCGCCCGTGGGTCTGACCTCGCCCGCGGGTGCGTGCCTTGGCTGCACCGTCACAGGCGGCAGCGTGCAAACCCTGATCGAGGCTTCTTCGGGCCAAGCAGTCCTGCTGGTCACCCCCGATGCCGCCGAAGTGACCTTTCGCTACGACTACGCCGATCTACCCGGCCAGTATCCCGAAGCGATCTTTCACCCCGCCGCCTCGCGCCATACCAAAACCGCGCAGGCGCTGTGTGACGAGGCGGTGCAAACGGCCGGAGACGGCGATATGCTGACCCGCGCCATTCGCGTGGCGCGCGGCGTTGCGGACAAGTTCGTCTATGGCCATCCCCAGGCCAAGTATTACGACGGATTTGACCATGTGCCGCATCTGGCATCGGGCCTGACGGAAGGGTCTTGCGTTGACATCCACACGTATCTTTTGGCCTCGCTTCGCGCGATCGGGGTCGAGGCGGGCTATGTCACGGGCTATTTCTTTCCCCAAGACGATGTCTGCACCAGCGGTCATTGCTGGGTCGTCACCCGTATAGATGGGGTGGTGCAGGAATGGGACATTTCGCATTTCTTGCAAATCGGCCGCCGCGATGTGGGGCCAGCCCTGAACCCCAAGGGCGGCTTTCGCGTACCGGTTGGCCATTCCATGGGCCTGTCACTGCCTGAGATTGGCGTGCAGGATTTAAAACTTCTGGTGGAACCTATGGTGATGCGGGGCGGATACCCTGAGCGGCTGGACCAAAAACGCATCCGCCACCTGCCATCTTCCCTTTGAAAAGCCCTTCTTTGACAAGAAAGCCCCTATGAAACTTCTGACTGAGGCCCCGAATATTCACGAAACGGCCATTGTGGTTGACTGCGACCTTGGCAAATGGACCGAGATCCATGCGCATGTCTCGATGCGCGAATGCAGCTTTGGTGATTATTCCTACATCGTGAAGGGCGGCAATGTGGTCTGGTCGACCATCGGCAAATTCTGCTCAATCGCAGAAGGCGTGCGGATCAACCCCGGCAACCACGCCACATGGCGCGCCAGCCAGCACCATTTCACCTACCGCGCCGCACAGTTCGGGCTTGGAGAGGATGACGCCGATTTCTTCCAATGGCGGCGCGATCACTGGGTCACCATCGGGCATGATGTCTGGATCGGCCACGGCGTGACGGTGCTTGCAGGGGTTACGATAGGTACCGGCGCGGTGATCGGGGCGGGGGCCGTAGTGTCCAAAGACGTGGCCCCCTATGAGATTGTGGGCGGCGTGCCCGCCAAGCCCATCAAGCGGCGCTTTAGCGTTGATCAGGGACAGGCTATGCAGGCCATTGCGTGGTGGGATTGGTCGCATGACGCCTTGCGCGCCGCTTTGCCTGACATTCGCACCCTGCCCATTGACGCTTTCATCGAGAAATATCGCGCCTGAACAGCGCAGCCAAGCACAGGCCCCCTTGCCCAACCCTCATACCGTTAAATCCCCGCCCGTGCCAGCTTACACCAAGGCAGCACGAATCGGTTTGACCCTTGTTCTGGGCGGCTTAGGCGGCGCGGCTTTTTATGCCCTTTCCCTGCCCCTGCCGTGGATGTTGGGTGCGATGATCGCCACCTTGATTGCAGCCATTGTGCGCGCGCCAGTCCTTCCGGCCGCACGGCTGCGCCCCGGCGTTGTGGCCGTGATCGGAGTGATGCTGGGCGCGGGGTTTCGCCCCGAGTTGCTGCACACGGCTGTGGGTTGGGGCCTGTCACTGGGGTTTTTGGGCCTATATGTGGTGGTCATCTCGATGCTGGTGGTGCCATTCTATCGCCGGATCGGCGGGTTTGATCCGGTCACGGCCTATTTCGCCGGAATGCCCGGCGGTTTAACCGAGATGATGACAATCGGCCGCGACATGGGCGGCGATGACCGCCAGATTGCCTTGGCCCATGCTGCGCGTATTGTGATCAGCATCAGCCTGATCGCCATCTGGTTTCGCCTGATCGAGGGCTATCAGGTTTCGGCTGTGGCGGGCGGGGCAACGCAGGGGGGCCTGTTGCTGCGCGATATGGCCATCCTTGCGGCCTGCGCGGGCCTTGGCAGCATTCTGGGCCTCAGCCTACGCCTTCCAGCCCCCACCTTGATCGGCCCCATGCTGCTCAGTGCTGCCGTTCACTTGACCGGTCTGACCGAGGGCGTGCCACCGGCGGGGTTGATCATCGTCTGTCAGGTGCTCTTGGGCACGATCATCGGCTGCCGCTTTTTTGGCGCGGACCCGCGCATGGTGGCGCGCGCGCTGGTGTTGAGCCTTGGAGCCACGCTCATGAGCCTTTGTGTCACGCTGGCTTTCGCGCTTTTGTTCCACGGCTTGTTCGGCCAGGCCTCTGAACAGGTCGTGCTGGCCTATGCACCCGGCGGCCTGACAGAAATGAGCTTGGTGGCCTTGGCCATGCATGCCGAAGTGGCCTATGTCGCCAGCCACCACATTTTGCGCATCGCCTTGCTGATCGCACTTGCGCCCGTCGTGCTGCGCCTGATCCAACGCAAACATGCCGCCCCCACATAGCGGTTTTCGCATCGGGTTGGCGCGCCACAAAACAGTTTAGCAATCCAAAAAGACGCTGGAGGCGTGAGCGGCACTGTCGCTGCGCAGGTATTGTGGGGCCTGCGCGCAGGTTTCTTGCGATGTCAAACGGTTAATGGGTGGCCCCACACCCTGTCAGAGCAGACTCTCAGGCCGGGATTTCCAGCACCGAATTCAGGAGGCGTTGGGTATAGGGGTCAACAGGCCGCGCGCAAAGCTCTTCGCCCGTGTTGATTTCGACGATCTTGCCATTGCGCAGCACGGCGATCCGGTCGGCGATAGCGCGCACCACCGCGAGGTCGTGCGAGACGAAGATCGCCGCAACGTCATGCTTTCTCGCCAAATCACGGATCAGTTTCAGGACCGCTGCTTGCACCGATACGTCCAGCGCGGTCGTGATCTCGTCGCAAAGCAGCAGGTCCGGCTTGGCCGCAAAGGCGCGCGCAATGGCGACCCTCTGGCGCTCACCGCCGGAAAGCTGTGCGGGCATCCGGTCCAGCATCGCGGCCCCCAAGCGCACTTCGGCAAGCAGATCAGCCGCCTTCGCGCGGAGCTGGGAACGCGGCACCTGCCCGTAAAGCATCAAGGGTTGGGCAAGAAGGTCTATGATGCGGTGCCGGGGGTTCAACGAGGCATCCGGGTTCTGGAAGATCAACTGGATCGACTGAAGATGGGATAAGGGGCGGGCGGTGGCCTGTGCTGCAAGGTCTTCGGCCCCGTCCTTGGACAAGAGAGTGATCTGCCCAGCCGACGGCTCCGCCAAACCGGCAATCGCGCGCAGAATGGTGGACTTGCCCGAGCCAGATTCGCCCACAAGCCCAAGCACTTCCCCCCTGACCACGGTGAAGCTCACAGCCTCGACCACGGGCTTGGGCACAGGATTTCGCAATAGGCCCCGCTTGACATAGCTGACTGTCAACTTTTGGACCTCAAGGATGAGTGCCCCCTTGGCACCTGCGCTATCCGGGCGACGAGCCAAGTGCGCGGGCCGCGTGCTTGGGTGCAGGCACGCTACTTTGTGGTTATCAGCGGCCAACTTCAACTCGGGGCGCAGGCTGTGGCAGGCGTCCTGCACCAGCGCGCAGCGCGGCGCAAAGCAGCAGCCTGATGGCAGATGGAACAGCGAGGGGGGGCTTCCCTCGATCGGCGACGGCAGGCCCGCCGCACCGAGGCGCGGGATCGACGCCACAAGCGCCTGTGTATAGGGATGAAGGGGCCGGGCCAGAACCAATGCCAGCGGCCCCTCCTCGACCATGGCACCGGCGTACATCACCCCGATCCGGTCACACAGGCGCGCCAGAACGCCAAGATCATGACTGACACAGACCATGCCAACTTTGGCCCTATGCCGAAGATCGACCAGCAAATCCAAAAGTGCCGCCTGCGTGGTGACATCCAGCCCAGTTGTGGGCTCGTCCAGCAAAAGCACGTCGGGCTCACCGGCCAAGGCCATGGCGATGGCGGCACGCTGCACTTGTCCGCCCGACAGCTCGTGCGGAAAGCGGCGCGCGGTCACGGCGGGTTCTGGCAGGCGGGCCATGCCCAGAAGGTCAAGCACCCGCGCCGCCCGCGCGCGCGCGCTCAGCGCGCTGTGCAACAGCAAAGTCTCGTCGATCTGCGCGCCGATCCGGCGGCTGGGGTTCAAGGCGGTTACCGGATTTTGCGGAATAAGCGCGATCTTGCTGCCACGGACGGCAGCAAGGGCCGCATCTGTTTGCCCAAGCATCAGCCTGCCGTTCAACCGCACCGATCCACCCAAGGGCTGCAAACCCTGCCGCATCATGCCCATAAGCGACAAGAGCAGCGTGCTTTTCCCAGAGCCGGATTCCCCCGCGATGCCAAAGCTTTCGCCTGCACAAAGGGTGAAGGATACGGTGTCGACCACCAGAAATCCCGCTCCTCCGACGCGCAGGTTCTCGACCTCAAGCTGTGGGAAGGCTTGTATCATGCCCCCGGCACCCGACGGTTGCGCGCGACACCCGTCGCCCGGGCCCAGGCGTCGACGGCAAGGTTCATGCCGATCACGAGCGAACTAAGCGCCAGCATCGGCCAGATCAGCGCCCAAGGCGCGCGCTGCATGATGCCGCGCGCGTCTGCAATCATCTGGCCCCAATCTGGGGTTGGCGGGGCAACCCCCATCCCAAGAAAGGATAAAGAGCTGACCGCAAGCAAAATCCAAGACCATTGCATAGCGCCTTGCACGGCAAGGCTGTCTCGAACATTCGGCAAAAGCTCGGTGAAAGCAATCGACCACCGCGAATGGCCACGGATCTGCGCGGCCACGACAAAATCCCGTGTCACAAAATCAAGTGTCGCCGCCCGCGCAAGGTAAACCACGGACAATCCATAAGAAAACCCAAGCACCGGCACAAGGGCTACAGAGCTGCTGCCCAAGGCCGCAACAAAAAGCATCACCATCAAGATCCACGGGATCGACATCATGGCATCCACAAAGCGCATCACAATCGCATCGACCCTGCCCCCGATCAGGGCCGCAAGAATACCAAGGGCCGATCCCCAAGCCATCGCGATAATCGTGGCCAGCGTCGCGATCAACATCGCCTCGCGGCCGCCAAGCAGGGTGCGGCTGAACACGTCACGCCCCAACCGGTCGGTGCCAAACCAATGCGCCAGCGAGGGCGATTGCAGCATGGCCGCCGCATCCTGATGGGCTGGATCCTGCGGGGCGATCATAGGGGCCGCGACAGCGACGGACAGATGCAGACAAACGATCACAAACCCGATACGCCCCGACCTTTGGGCCAGCACATCGCGCAGAACTTGCGGCACAGCCAAAGGGCGCACCCCCCTCATTGCCGCCGCGTCCTGAGCCGGGGGTTGAGGATCAAGGCCACAAGGTCTGCGCCAAGATTGGTCAAAACATAGATAAGCCCAAACAGCAGGGCAATGGCTTGCACCAAGGGCAGGTCCTGATCGGCCACCGCATCTACCGCCAACCGCCCAAGGCCGGGAAAGTTGAACACGCTTTCCACGATCACCACCCCACCCAAAAGCCACGCCATCGTCAGCCCGATGATGCTGATCGCCGGCAACAGCGCGTTTGGCACCACATGGTGCCAGATGACCCTCCGCCGCGGAACACCTTTCAGCCGCGCCATCTGGACAAAGTCGCTTTGCATCACCTCGACCACCGAGGCCCGCACCATGCGCAAGATATGGGCGGCAAGGATGAAGATCAGCGTGGCCGCAGGCAGGATGGAGGCCTTGACCAACTCAAAGGCCGGCGCTTTGTAGCCGATTGTCACCACACCGGCAGCCCATCCCAAGATGACCGAGAACAGCAAGATCATCAACGTGCCCGAGATGAATTCTGGCACCGTCATGGCAAAAATAGCCACACCAGAGATGGCCATGTCCAGCGGCCCGTCTGGATTAAGCCCGGCCAACACCCCAAGACCAAGGGCAAGCGGGATGCCGATGACAGAGGTAACACCTGCAAGGATCAAGGTATTGCGCAGCCGCCAACCAACGATCTCGGCAATCGGACGCTCGCGCTGCATAGACAGGCCCAGATCGCCACGCAAAAAGTCACCCGCCCAGGCCGCAAACCGCCAGAGCGGAGACTGATCCAGCCCCAACCTTTCACGACAGGCCGCAAGCATACTGTCGGTAGCACCACGGCCAAGATTGGCGCTGCAGGCATCGCCGGGCATCAGTTCCAGCGCAAAAAATACAACCACCGCGATGATCACCATAGTGCCAAGCGCCAAACCGATCCGTTGCAGCAAGACAGCGGCCATCGCCGGAAACGCCGCCTAGTCTGCCATGCCGACAAGATGCCAGCGGATGTAGTCTTCGTCTTGCGGCGCAATACCGGTGACGCGCGACGACATCACGCGGCGGCCGTTCTCTTGATAGGCGATCAGGGTTCCGCCTTCGTTGAACAGAATTTCTTGCGCTTGCACGTAAAGCGATCGCGCCTTGTCGATGTCCAGCGTTGCCCTCGCCTGATCCAACAGGGTATCATAGGCCGCATTTGCAAAGTGGCTTTCATTCCACGCAGCACCCGACCGGTAGGCCTCGTTCAGGAACTGATCAGCCGGGCGCTGGCTCCACGAAGTGACAGCGTTTTTCTTCAACCAGATATCGTCCCAATAGCCATCTGACGGGGCCACCGTCAGTTTGACGCGAATGCCCGCCTTGGCCACTTGCTGCTGATAAACTTCGGCATATTGCACCATGCCGGGTTCCAGATCGGCGGTGAAAACCTCGATGTCGATACCATCAGGATAGCCCGCTTCTGCCAGCAAAGCCTTGGCACCGGCAATGTCTTGCGGGCAGTCAAAGTTGGCACGGAACGGATCGCTGGCCATCACCGGTGTATCGCAACTGACGATCCCATTGCCTTCGCCCGTCATAAGGGCAAGCATTTCGACACGGTCCACCGCAATGCGCAACGCCTTGCGGATGCGTGGATCGTCAAGCGGTGGTTGGTTGCTTTGAAAAGCAATGCCAAACCATCCGCCTGCCGGATAGCTTTGAACGGTGAAGTCAGGATTGCCAGCATAAAGCGGTTCTTGATCGCGGGTCAGGCCATTGTAATCGATCTGCCCGCCCAGCATCGCCTGATTGCGCGCTTCAGAATCCGGGATTGCTGTGAACTCGATCCGGTCAAGCTTGGGGGCCCCTTCCCAATACGCGGTGTTGGCCGCCAAGATCGTCGTGCTTTCCGGATCAAAGCTATCCAACTTGAAGGGACCAGTGCCAACCCCATAAGGTGCCGCAGCCCCTTGCGGCAACATCCTGACGCGGTAATCCATCAGCAAAAGCGGCAGGCCCGCATGCGGTGCAGACAAACGGATCCGTGCGGTCAGCGGATCAATCACATCCACGGCTGCGATGAAGCCCAGAACGTCGGTCACGGGCGATTCCAGGGCGGGATCCTTCACCCGCTCCAAGGTGAACTTCACATCTGCCGCATCGAAGGCGCTGCCGTCATGAAAGGTCACGCCCGACTGCAAGGTCAGCGTCCATTCCGTGGCCGTGGCATTGGCTGTCCAGGTTTGCGCCAGTTCGGGCGCCGGGCGGCCATCGACATCCTGGCGAATCAGGCGGCTGTAGATCAGGTCGTTCACCTCATAGAATCTATTGGCCGAAATCGGATCAAGGCTTTCGCTGCCCCCAAAACTCAGATCATTGGCGCGCCGCAGAATGGTTTCCGCCTGCGCAGCGCTGGCGAGTGTCAGAAATATGACAACAGGTGTCACCAAGAGTTTGGCCGATAACTGACGTATCATGGCTGCGGATATCCTTGTTTGCTTTGAGTCCCAAAACATGCAAGCAGTGAAACTTGCAGGCTGGGCATCGTCCCTTAACGGCAAATAGATCGTACAAGCATGACACCCAGACGACAGTTCGACAAGGGTGCTGGCGACTTGAGAGGTGTGATGCAGATTGTGACCTATAACATTCAGTGGGGCAAGGGTCAGGACGAGGTTGTCGATCTGACGCGCATCGCCAGAACCGTCGCCAAGGCCGATGTGATCTGCCTGCAAGAGGTAGAGCGCAATTGGCGCGACATGGCGGACAGCGATCAGGTGGCGCGCCTTGCGGCCCTGCTGCCCGACCACCACGCGATCTTCTCGCCAACCGTTGATCTGCATGACCATCGCGAAACTGCCCCCAAAGGTCGCCGCCAATACGGCCTTATGCTGTTGTCGCGCTGGCCCATCCTGTCGACCCGAACCTTTCCTTTGCCGAAATATCCGGTGCATGGCAGCCTGAATGACACTTCGGGCCTGCAAGAGGCCGTGATTGCCCCCAACGAGATTGCTTTGAACGGGCGCGGGATGCGGATTTACAACACCCATCTGAACTACCTGTCCCAACGCCAACGTCGCCTGCAGATCGACGAAATCCTCAAGATCATCGCCGATGCCCCGCTTCAAGGTGGCCCCATCGTCGGGCCCGGCGTGCCGGAGGAAGAGTATCGACAGGACTGGATCGCCATAGGCCCCGAAGATGTGCCCGCAATGCCCGTGCCTGCCATTCTGACAGGCGATTTCAATATGCGACCAAACTCGCCAAACTACGATCAGATCGTGGGGGAGCGGGATCCGTTCTACGGCCGCTTGCCCGACCTTGCGCGGTTCAGCGATGCCTTGACGCTGGTCGGGCAGCCAGAGCACGAGGGCTCCACCCACCCCGAGGCCGACCCGGAGGGGTATCAGAGGATCGACCATATCTTTGTCTCCGGGGATCTGGTCGGATCTGTGACGGGTGCCTGGATCGACACACAGGCGGATGGCTCGGACCATCAGCCTGTCTTTGCCGACCTTTCGTTTGCCTAGGCCCTGCCAATCGGGCACGATATCCGATTGACGTTTTGCTGACCTTGTCAGGCCGCCCGGAAAAGGGCATCTGCCCCAATGCCGACACATAGCCGCGCTGCCCTCAAGACTTTTGACCCGATCCCAAAGGTTGGGGTGCCTGAAGGCAAAGTTTGTCGGCCACTTGCAGGGCTGGCGAGGGGCGGGCTTGGGCGCCAAGCGGGCCACTGGCATATTTGCCGCCCATCGGGCAATCTGCGCCAAAGGGAGCGTGCAATGGACGTGCAAGACCTTGCGAAAGCGGTGCGGGCGGGGGACCGGCGGGCCTTGGCGCGGGCCATCACGTTGGTGGAAAGCGGGCGCGCCGATCACCGCGCCCAAGCTCTAGCCTTGATCGCAGCGCTTGGGGTTGACCGGCAAGCGCTGCGCTTGGGCCTGTCGGGCACGCCGGGGGTGGGCAAGTCCTCGTTCATCGAAACCTTTGGCCTGAAGCTGACGGCGCAGGGCTTGCGGGTGGCGGTTTTGGCGGTGGACCCTTCGTCGGCGCGGACCGGGGGATCGATTCTGGGCGACAAAACCCGGATGGAGCGCCTATCGCGGGAGACTTTGGCCTTTATCCGCCCGAGCCCCAACCGCACCGAATTGGGCGGCGTAGCGCGACGTACACGCGAAGCCGTGGCGCTGTGCGAAGCTTCGGGGTTTGATGTGATCTTGATCGAAACCGTGGGGGTCGGGCAATCGGAAACCGTGGTGGCGCAGCTTTGTGACATATTCCTTTTGCTGCTGGCGCCGGCGGGGGGCGATGAATTGCAAGGCGTCAAGCGCGGCATCATGGAAATGGCCGATCTGTTGCTGGTCAACAAGGCGGACGGCGCGCTGTTGGCCACGGCCAACCGCACCTTGGCCGATTATGCCGGGGCGTTGCGCCTGCTGCGCCACCGTGCGCAAGACCCCGAGGGCTTTCCGGCGGCGCTGACCGTATCGGCACTTGAAAATCGCGGGTTGGATGCGGCTTGGGCCGCGATCCAGTCGCTGGCCGCTTGGCGGCGCGCTCAAGGACATTGGGCCAGCACAAGGGCCGAGCAATCCCGCCATTGGTTCACCCAAGAAGTGCGGCAGGGTTTGCTTTCGGCGCTTGAACGCGAGCCCGTCTTGGGCCTGATGCGGCTTTTGGGCGAAAAGGTCGCCTTGGGCCAGCAAACGCCCGAGACGGCGGCGGCCGACTTATTGGCGCGTTTGGGGCGCTGAAGAGGGAACAAGCCGTCAAAACTTTCCCCTGCGGTCAAGCCCTGTGGTTTTATAGCGGGTGAATCGCTTGACGAGGGCAGGAATTATCCTTACACGCCAGAAATCGAATTTGGAGCCTGCCATCTTGGTCGCGCTCTGTCGTCTTGAGCGAAGGAATACCACGATGTCGCGCGTCTGCGAACTTTCGGGCAAGGGCCCGATGTCTGGCAACAAGATCAGCCATGCCAACAACAAGACCCGTCGGCGTTTCTTGCCGAACCTGAACCAGATCACCTTGATCTCGGACAGCTTGGGCCGCAGCTTTCAACTGCGCATTTCGGCGGCGGCGCTGCGCTCGGTCGATCACCGTGGCGGGCTGGATGCCTTTTTGTTGAAAGCCAAGGATGACGAACTGTCATCTGGCGCTTTGGCCATCAAGAAAGAAGTTGTAAAGGCGCAGGTCACCGCCTGAGCTTTTCACTTTTCCCTGTAAAGACCCCGGGCCTCATGGAACCGGGGCTTTTTCTGTTCTGGGCGTGTCTTTGGGATAAAGGAAAAGAATGCGTCTGATCCTGTCTCTTTTTGTGTCACTTCTTCTGGCCCTCGCCTTGCAATCTGAGGCGGTGGCACGGTCGGAAATGGCGGGGTCTTATGATCAGGTCGTCTGTGGTGCGAATGGAGCAGAGCAGATAACCTTGGATGCTGCGGGCCGTGCGGTGCATCGCCACCCTTGTATGCATTGCTTGGCCGCCAGTGTTGCGGCAGATACGACAGCGGCGGGCCCTTGGCTGGCAGCCCCAGTGACCAAGGGGCAACGCGTGCGGCACGCCCCTGCAGCGTTTGTGGGTTTCGCCCGCCCACCCGCGCCCTTGGCCCGCGCGCCGCCCATGGCCCTTGTCTAAGCTGAACCCCCCTTTCACCTTGACGAGGATATCATGAAACTGACCCTTATCGCCGCTTTTGCGGCCGTGCTTGCACTTCCCGCCCTTGCCCATGACGGCGTGCATATCATTGATCCCTATGCGCGGGTTATAGGCCCCTCGGGCGCTGTGTACTTTCGCCTCGGCAATGAAGCGGCCGTGGACGATACACTTCTGTCAGCCACAAGCCCGGATGCGGGCATGGTCATGCTGATGACCTCTCGCGCCGGCAGTGATGGCGTGATGAAAATGGCCGATGTACCCGATGGCTTTTTCGTGCCTGCCCATGGCGAACACGTCTTGGCCAGTGGCAGCGACCATGTGATGCTGATGTCGCTGACGCGTCGCCGGAAGCCGGGCGACACGGTGACGCTGGTTCTGACCTTTGCGAAGGCGGGCGAGGTGCATGTATCTTTGCCAGTGGATAACAACCGCAAGACACCGCCGGGAATGGGCCCAACGGCTTTTGACGCGCGATCAGGCCACTAGGCGGCCCTGGGGCAAGCGAGGCTTGCGCTGGGCTGAACGGCCATCGTATGCCTTTTCTTGCATCCGATGCGACACCGCCCATTG
>CAXNKP010000026.1:0-11674 GCA_964202815.1 Stagnihabitans sp.
GCCAGCGACCTGCGCCCAGTCTCAGGACTAGGCCTTGGAGTACTGCTCTGGGTTTGTCGGAGCAGGCGAGGGATATCCGAACGAATTGAAGACCTGATCGGGCACGTTGCGCATGTTGTTCTTGCGGATGCCGTAGCCGTCGTTCGGTATTTTGATGCCGATGGAATAGAACTGGTCGGCTGCAATTTCAAGCATCTGCTTATAGGCATCGACCCGCACTGTTTCATCGATCGTGCTTTTGACCTGATCATAAAGCTTCAAGGCCTGTTGCACCTGCTCTGGCGGTTCAACTGCGGCCGGGGCGCTTTTGTCATTGTACCAGATCTGCCAACCTGGCGCGTAGAACGCATTTCCAGAATAGGGGACGAAGTAGCGCGGGTCCAGAAACGCGGCCAGACCGCCACCGCCGCCAAAGCGGTTGGTGGTTGCGTCATAATCCATGTTCTCGCGGATACGCACTTCCCACAACGAACGATCCATCAAGCGCAATTGACCGTCGATGCCCACGTCTTTCAGCATCGGCATGATCAACTGCATCATGTCGACCATTTCCAGCCGGTTCTGATCCTGTTCGAAGACGATGGTAATCCTGCGGCCTGAACTGTCGAGACGGAATCCTTCGCTGTCTTTTTCCGGTGCGGCCTTGTCAAGGAATTCGTTTGCCTTGGCTGTGTCAAATTCGATGAACTGCTTGGCCAGTCTTTCGTTGTACAGCGGATCCCCCTCTCGGATGGCCGTCTGCGACGGCGATCCCACGCCGACATAGACCGAATCGATCAATGCCTGCCGGTCGATGGCATGCGAAAAACCTGCCCTGAAGTCCTTGTTGGCATAAAGCCCTGCCTTGACTGCGTCGGGGTGGGTCATGTTCAGGCAGATTGCCATTTCGTTCGGCTGGGTCGAAATCGTGGTGTAGAAATCGTAGTCACCAGCCACTTTGCCGTCAAAAAGCACCGGCTTGTTGGTGGGCGTGCCGATATACTGGTCCAGCATGTCAATTTCGCCCTGAAGACATTTCAACAGCAAGACTTGCGCGTCGGCCATCAGCACATAATCGATGGTATCAAGATAGGGCAGTTGGTTGCCCGAGGTATCGACCTTGAAATAATAGGCGTTTCGTTCGGCTATGGCGTGTTCGGTGCTTTCGCCGGGTGCGACCTTCATCTTCCATGGGTGCAGGACGGGGATGTCAGAGTTCAGGAAGAAGTCATCCTCCAGCGCTGCCCCGGATTTCTTCTGGAACATCTGAACCCAACCCGCCATGCCGGCTGTCTTGGCCTGCGCGTCAGCATCTACGTTGTATTTGGGCAGGAACGTGCTGAGGTAATGCTTGGGAAAGCGGGTCGTCTGGTCGCTGTCAGCCCAAGCGAGCAAGGACAAGAACAGCCCGTTGGGTGATTTGAGAGTAACCTTGAAGGTAAAGTCGTCGATCTTGGTGAAGACGGCCTTGTCGTCGCCGTTCACAAGGTGATCTTGGTTGGTGACTTCGATCTCGGAGTTCATAAAGACGTCTTCGTACCAGAACATCACATCTTCCGTGGTGTAAGGATGCCCATCTGACCATCTGGTGCCTTCGCGCAGCTTAAAGGTAAATTCTGTCGCCGCATCATTGGCCGTGACGGATTCTGCAACATTGGGGATGACGCTGGTCCATTCCGGATTATACCGGACAAGCGGTTCATAGGCCTGATAGCGAAACAGCATCGACAGCGACCCGCCGCCAACGATCGTGGACCTCCACGTGCCACCATAGGTGCCGACGTCATGCAGGGGCGTCACGACCATTGGGTTTTTGGGCAAACGCTCCACCAGCGCAGGCAGGGTGCCGGCATCGACCATGGCTTTAAGCATGGGCGCCTCGTGCGAGGCTTCCTCTGCCCAGGCTGGACGTAAACCGCTGGCCGCCGCCGCAAAGGCAGCGGTGGAAGTGCCGAGCAACTGCCGGCGCGTGATCTTGTTCATCTTTGCAACCCTTGTGCTGACCGCGGCAACCTGAGCGACGGCTTCTGAGGAAAGGTTATGCGGGCGTTTCAAATTTGTCAATTGCATTGACAAAATAGGTCTTATTTTGTTATATTTGTAAAAGTAAGTGGCGTAAATGGTTATAAAGCGTCGATAAATATCTAATTTTATCAAGGTAGAGAACAAATATGGATGCCTTTCAGTCAAAACTGCGGCCTTGGAAGATCAGCCTGGCGGGGCAGCGGCCTTGCAAGCCTAACACTGAAGCGGCCCAGACTGAGGCAGGCCAATGACAAGCCCTTGGTTGGGCTGCTATCAAAGCAACATCTGGAAAGGGTAACGCCGTGAAGGTCTTGATTTTTGACACGGCAGAGGCGGCAGCCCAGCGCTGCGCTGCGCATTTGCTGGATAAGGTGCGTGAGAAACCGCGTGCGGTTCTTGGCCTGGCAACCGGCGGCACGATGCTGCCCGTGTATGACAGGGTTGCTGCTACCTATCTTGCTGAGGGCGTTAGCTTTTCACAGGTCACCACATTCAACCTGGACGAATATGTCGGTCTGGTTTCGGATCACGGGTGTTCCTATCATTCCTATATGCGGGTGGCGCTGTTTGATCGGATCGACATTGATCTTGGGAATACACATATCCCGAAGGGAGACGCGGTGGATCTCGCGGCCGAGGCCCGAGCCTACGAGCAACAGATCACGGCCAGCGGCGGAATTGACCTGCAACTTCTCGGAATTGGGCAAAACGGGCATATTGGGTTTAATGAGCCAACCTCAAGTCTGGCTTCCAGAACGCGGGTGATCTTGTTGACCGAAGAGACGCGGCACGCCAACCGCATCTACTTTAGCAAACACGCAGACACACCACGGCGTGCGATCACCATGGGTATTGGCACGATCCTCGCTGCCAAAGCCTGTCTTGTTCTTGCCACTGGCGAGGTTAAGTCTGACGCCATTGCGGCCATGATAGAGGGGCCTTTGAGTGCACGGTGCCCGGCGTCTGCATTGCAGATGCATCCGGCGGTCACCGTCATTCTCGACGGGGCTGCCGCTGCGGGTCTCAAGCTTGGCGATGACTATCAGCGCGTGCATCCGAATGGGGCATAAACTTTCTTGAAGGGGGTCATTGTGTGCCTGCGGCATGATTGACCAAAGAGGCCGGCGCGGTTGCACAGGTCTGCCAAGGGCCGCAAAAGAATTTAGCGCGGGATTTTTGTCTTCATCCATGGGGCAGAGTTGAAGAAATTTGCCACTGCACTGCCCGGGGCCACCAAAACATCGCAAGCGGCCCGCAAGTCCTCGCTGAGCGTCATCTCCATCACGGGCAAAAGCGTGGCCAACTGATCCAAAGTGCGCGGCCCGATCAGTGCGGCGGTGATGCCCGGTTGGTCCTTGACCCAAGTCACTGCCAATTGTGCCGCTGACATCCCGGCTTCGGCGGCAAGGGCTACAAAACGCTCGGCCACTTCAATGGCACGGGGGGAAACCCGGTCGGCATAGATGCCGCCGCGCTTGACCACTCGAGATTCCGCGGCGGGGGATGCCGCAGTGCTGTAGCGCCCCGCCAGCATCCCCATGGCCATGGGCGACCAGCACAACAGGCCAAGTCCATGGCGCTGACACATCGGCACCAGTTCATTCTCGATCCGGCGGTCAAGAAGGTTATAGGGCGATTGTTCGGTGACGAAACGGGCATAGCCCTTCATCTCGCTTGTCATGACGGCTTCCATCACATGCCATGCCGGCGCTGTTGACGACCCGATGTAGCGCACCTTGCCCTGCCGAACCAGATCGTCCAGCGCCCTTAAGGTTTCGTCCAATGGAACGCTCATGTCCGGACGATGGGTCTGGTACAGGTCGATATGATCCATGCCAAGCCTTTGCAGCGAATCCTCTACCGCGCGCATAATGTGCAGGCGCGAATTGCCGCGATCGTTCGGCCCGTCACCCATTGGATAATGAACCTTAGTCGCCACCACTGTCTGGTGCCGCCTGCCATTGGCTTTCAGGGCCTTGCCGACAATCCGTTCGCTTTCGCCGCGCATATAGCTGTTGGCGGTGTCGATCATGGTGATCCCACCGGCCAAAGCCGCGTCGATCATCCGGAGCGACTCCTCCTCTGATGTCGGGTTCAGAAAATTGTCCCCGCCCAAGCACAGCGTGGAAACCTTGATGCCAGTGCGGCCAAGCAGGCGAAGGGTCATGGCATTTCCTTAATCGGTGGGGTCAGGATCTAATGGCTTTCAGACGGCGCTATAGCCCGCATCCGGCGGCAAAAGCGTTCTCGTAATATAGCTCGCCGCATCCGAGGCCAGAAAGCGGATGGCCTGCGCGATCTCGTCGGACAGTGCCGCATTGCGGTCAACGATCACCACTTGGGCACCAGCCGCTGCAAAAAGTCGCGCACAGGCCGCCCCCATTCCCGAAGCAGCCCCGGTGATGAGCAAAACTTTGTTGGCAAGTCCCATGGTGCAATACTCCTCATGGTCGACTTTTGCAGATTATGCGCCTGAACCAAACTGAAATCTATCCCGCCGCAGGCGCGCGGCACCCTGACGCTTCTTTCAGCCAAAGGCCGCAAGATCGGCGATGGTCTTGCGGATCACCGCCTCTGCATGGGCAAGTTCTGCGCCCTCTACCGGCAGGCGGGGCGCGCGGACGGCCAAGGAAGCGCCGTAGGTCAGGTGTTCGGCCAGTTTGATGTATTGCACCAGCTTGACATCGGTATCGAGGTGGAAGGCTGGCGTCAGAATGCGGTACAGGCGCAGGGCTTCGGCAAACTTGCCGCCCTTGGCGAGGTTGAACAGCTTCACGCATTCTACAGGCCAAGCATTGGTCATGCCCGACACCCATCCCACCGCGCCAAGCGCCACGCTTTCCAGCAAAAGGTCATCCACGCCGCAAAAGATGTCGAACCGATCGCCGAACGCGTTGAACAGGTCTGTCACGCGGCGGATATCGCCGGTTTCCTCTTTGATGGCGACAATTTTGGCATTATCGGACAAGCCTTTCAATGTTTCCACATCCACATCGACGCGGTAGGCGATGGGGTTGTTGTAGATCATGATGGGCAGGTCGCTGGCGGCGGCTATGGCCTTGTACCAAGCGATGGTTTCGCGTCTGTCGGTGCGGTAGGCAAGGCTGGGGAAGACCATCATGCCCTCGGCCCCGAGCCTTTGATAATTTTTGGCCGCCTGCACCGCATCATCTGTCGAAAGCTGCGCCAATCCGCTGAGAAGGGGAACGCGGCCTGCGACGACTTCCTTGGCGGCAGTCACAACTCTGTCACGCTCGCTTTGGGTGAGGGATGCATTTTCGCCCAGCATGGGCAGCACAATGACGCCCGACACGCCGCTGGTGATCAGGCGGTCTAACCCGGCCTGAGTGGCGTTGATATCGACGCTGCCATCGGGTTTCAGTTTCGTGGTTGTTGCGGGAAAGACGCCGTTCCAGGCCATAGGTATCTCCAGATCAGGTGCGGTAATCGGGTTCAACGCGGTCAAGCTGACGCTTGACGCTGTTCAGATGCAGTCTTGCGGACTCGGTGTCGCCCTGCCGCATTTGCTGGTAGGCGGCTTGGGCTATATGCGCGGGAACCGGCACAATTGGCCGGCCCGTCGACATGGCCAGAAGTTGGACCTCGCAGGCGCGTTCCAGATAATACAGATCGTCCCATGCCTCCGCGATGCTGCCGCCCACCACCATGACGCCGTGATGTTTCATAAAGACAATGTCGGCCTCGCCGATGGCTTCGGCGATGCGTTGGCCTTCGCGCTCGTCAAGGGCAAGGCCGTTATAGGCGCGATCCACAGCCGTGCGCCCGTAGAACTTAAGCGCTGTCTGGCCGGCAAAAATCAGCGGATCCCCTTCCACCATCGTCAGGGCCGTGGCAAAGGGCATATGCGTGTGGAATGCGACACGGGCGCGGGGTTTGTGTTTGTGAACCTGGCCGTGGATGAAGAAGGCGGTTGCTTCCGGTGCGCCATCGCCTGCAATGACATTGCCTTGATAGTCGCAGATCAACAGCGACGAGGCCGTCACCTCGCAAAAGGCGCGGCCATAGGGATTGACCAGAAACAGATCGTCATAGCCCGGCACCATGGCTGAAAAATGGTTGCAAATGCCCTCTTGCATGCCAAGCCTTGCGGCCATGCGAAAGCAGGCTGCAAGGTCGACACGGGCTTGCAGGATATCGGTTCGGTCAAAATCGGGCAGCGTATTGCGATAGGTTTCGGGCGATGTCAGGGGCGGTTTGGTGTCAAGCGGATGGGCCATGATCTCTCCTTTACGCGCGCCGCAGATCGACGACATTGACCGTTCGGGCGCCACTGGCCGGATTGCTGCGCATATGGGGGGGCAGAGTGGCGTCCCAAGCCACAAAGTCGGCAACAATCTGGTTGCGTTCAAGCAGGGGAAGTTCAGGCATCGGCGGGATGACCCTTTGCCACTGCGCATCGCCCAGAAAGCCCGCCACAACCGCCTTGATCGAGGGGATGAAGGGGCGGCGCGACAAGATCGCATCGCCATTTTGCACGGCAGGCACAAGCGCGCGGCGGTCAAAGGCTGTGGGCGCATCAATCAAGGCGCGCATCAGGCGCGGCATCACATTGCCAAGGCCGCAGATCGTGCCGCGCGCCCCAACCTCGATCAGTTCGGGCAAATGGATCTCGGACCCGGTGAAGATGGAAAGATGGGAAAAGCGCCGCACGATATCGAGTGTGAAATCAAGGTCGCCGCTGGAATCTTTGATCCCGGCGATATTGTCTGGATAGCGCTCCTCCAGACGCCGCATCACCTGCGGGGTGATCGGAACGCCGCAGATGTCGGGGAAATGATAGAGGTAAAGGCGCAGATCCGGCAGTGCCATCCGGTCGATGACGGTCGAGAAATACCGAAAAGTTGCATCTTCGGTGATGCCGCTGCGATAGAAAGGCGGAGGCATCAGCAAAACGCCGTGGACGCCTTGCAGGGTCGCGTGGCTGGCAAGGCGTGCGACATCGGCAATGGCCGCAGTTCCCACCGACACAATGACCCTGCCCGCAGGGATGCCCGCAGCAATCAGCGCGTTCAGGGCGTTGATGCGCTCTTCGACGGGAAGTTCTGCCCCTTCGCCGGTGGTGCCAAAAATTGTCACGCCATCACAGCCAGCCGCCAACATCGCACGGATATGGCCCAGCCAGCGGGCGAGATCGGGGCGAAAGTCGGGTGTCAGGGGGGTTGCAACAGCAACGGCCAGACAGCGCGTTCCGGGCAGAGTTTTCACCACAACCTCATGAATCAAAAAAATTATAAGGTTTGGCCGCTCGCCAGATCCTGATGATATCATGATGATTAATAAAAGATTGTCAACAATGTACTTGACGGCTTGATCCCCGCATTGGAGTATCGGGCTGCAAAACACTGGCCATTGGGGACGCAAAGATCCGCAAGGCGTTTTCATCTAGGGAGCTTCATCCATGACCACCTCTATGCCGAACATAGGACGCCGCGCGCTGCTTTCGGGTGCCGCGCTTGTGCTGACAGTTGCTGCCTTCGCCGGACCTGCCTTTGCCGACGCCAAAGCGCTTCGTATCTCCACGCCGGGTGCCGAGTCCGAAGTGCAGTCGATGGCGCTGGTGGCGTTCAAGGATGCTTTGGACAAAGCCCTTCCGGGTGCCTTTGACGTGCAGATCCATTACAACGGAACGCTCTTTGCGCAGGGCACCGAAATTGAGGCCATGCAGCGCGGTAATCTTGAGGTCGGCATGATCTCGCCGCAGGACATTGCGGCCTTGATCCCGGAATACTCGATCTTCACCAACGGTTATCTGATGCGCGATGCCGCCCACTTGGACGCAGTTTATGACGGCGACATCGGGGCTGAATACAAGGCAAAGGTGGCGGCAGATCTTGATCTTGTCATCGTGCGCAGCCAGTACTTGGGGTCGCGTCAGGTCGTTCTGCGCGAAGCCCATACTGTCAATGTGCCTGCCGATCTTGCAGGCCTCAAGCTGCGGATGCCTGGGTCTGAGACGTGGCAATTCCTTGGCAATTCGCTCGGGGCCAGTGCGACGCCAATGGCATTCGAGGAAATCTACCTTGGCCTGCAAACCGGCACGATTGACGGCTTTGAAAACCCGCTGGCGGATGTGATCGCCAACAAGTTCTACGAAGTGACCAAGCAGGTCGTTCTGACCGACCATATGGTGTCAAACACCTTCTTCACCATGGCCAAACCCTATTGGGACGGGCTGAGCGACGAGGAAAGAGCCGCCATCCAAACCGCAGAAGCCGCGGCCAAAGCCTATAATGATTCTGGTGTTCTGGCGGCAGAAGCCGATGCCAAGACCTTCCTCGAAAGCAAGGGCATGACGGTCACAACCCCCGACGTGGCCGCGTTCCGCGAGCAGGTACAGGCAAAGTTCTTGGCAAGTGACTTTGCTGCAACGTGGCCCGCTGGCCTGATTGACCGCATAAACGCCGCGGGATCGTAACCCAGTGATCGGGAAATTTCGGACAGGTTGGACGCGATTTTCCGAGGCTGTGGCGGCGTTTAGTTTCGCCGTCTTGTTCTTTGCCTTCATCGTCCAGGTCGTGTCGCGCTACGTCTTTAACGCGCCCATTGCCTGGACTTTGGAGCTTTGTTCTATATCCTATGTCTGGGTAGTGTTTTGGACATGCGCCATCCTGCTGAGCGAGCGTGAGCACATTATCTTCGACGTGATTTACGCTTGGTTCAGACCGGGCTTGCGCCGCTGGATTGCGATCTTCAACACGCTCTCGTTGGGGATCGTCTTTCTCGTCGCTGTCCCGGCAGTCTTTGACTACATCCATTTCTCGGCGCGGCGCAGCACGATGTTACTGCATCTGCGATTTGACTTGGTTTATTCGTGCTTTGCCATCTTCATCCTTGCCGTGGTCGTTGGTGCGGCGATCCGCTTGCGGCGGTTGGCAGGGGCCCGTTGGCGAGAAGCGCTCTAGGGGGGCGGATCTGATGAGTATTTCCGCTTGGACGATGTTTGTCCTTTTCTTCTTGTGGTCGTTCCTTGGCATGCCGATTGGTCATGCGATGCTTGCAAGCGGGATCGTTTATCTGGTGCTGACGCATCAGGATGTTGCGCTTGTTGCGACACAAAGCCTGAATGGCCTTTATGGCAGCTTTGTGCTGCTGTCGGTTCCGCTGTTTATTTTTGCCGCCGAAATCATGAACGAAGGCAAGTTGACCGAAAAGATGTACGGCGTGGCCAATATGCTGGTCGGGCGCTATAGAGGCGGCCTTGCCCATGTAAACATTGTGGCAAGTGTGATCTTTTCAGGAATGAGTGGATCTGCCCTTGCCGATGCGGCAGGCCCGGGCAAGTTGGAAGTGGATGCGATGGTCAAGGCGGGCTATGCGCCTGGGTTCGCTGCGGCCTTATCGTCCACCTCTGCAATCATCGGGCCAATCATCCCGCCGTCTATTCCGATGGTGCTGTACGGCGCTGTCTCGGACACGTCGATTGGCTATCTGTTCATGGGCGGGGTCATTCCGGGCCTAATGCTGGCCGCAGCGCAATCCGGCGTGGTGACAGTCTTGGCGCGGTATAAAGATTTCCCGGTCGAGCCTGTCGCAAAGTTCCGCGAGTCCGTCACAACGGTGATCCATGCTATTCCGGTGCTGTGTCTGCCAGCCATTCTGCTGGGCGGCATCTACTCCGGCGCTGTGACCCCGACCGAGGCCGCTGCCGTAGCCGCCTTTTGCGCGTTGGTTCTGGCGTTCTTTTGGTACCGCACACTTAGTCTCGCGGGGTTTTACCGCGTGCTCGTCAGTTCGGCTAAATCTACCTCGATTGTCGCCATCACCATTGCGGGTGCCTTGGTGATGAACTGGATCGTCGCCGCAGAACAGATACCCGAGGTGCTTGGCCATTGGCTGGTGGAACTTGATCTGGCACCTGCGCTGTTCATGTTTGTTGTGACAATCCTGTTTTTGGTCCTTGGGGCCTTTCTGGATACGCTGTTGATGTTGCTGATCATTATCCCGATCCTGATGCCCACGGTTCTGACACTGGGCATTGATCCGGTGCATTTCGGGGTGGTGTCGGTGGTCAATCTGATGATCGGGTTGGTGACACCGCCGATGGGCGAGTTGGTGTTCCTGATCGCTGGTGTTTCGGGGATCAAAGTTGTGGATATCACCAAAGAGCTTTGGCCCTTTTTGATCGTGCTGATCACGTTACTGTTCGTTCTTGTCTACGTCCCGCAACTTACGCTCTGGCTGCCTGAAACGATGGGCTATCAGGTTCAGGGCGACTTCATGCGCTAAGCGCTTAAGGAACCAATGCCATGTCCGGCTTAAAAGATCTTGTCAAAGGCACCGACCGCTACCGCAATTACATCGGCGGCAGTTGGGTCGAGTCCAACCTGAAAGAATGGATCGAGGTTGAGAATCCGGCCACCGGGCAAGTGATTGCATCGGTTCCGCGCGGCAATGCCGACGATGCCGACAGGGCAGTCACGGCCGCCTATCAGGCCCAACCGGCATGGGAGGCTATGCCGCCCGCCTCCCGCGGGAAGCTGTTGAAAGATCTCAGCCGCCTTATTCTTGAAAACCGTGAGCGGCTTGCGCGATGTGTCATCGCCGAACAGGGCAAGCCCCTGCATGAGGCGCGCGGCGAGATCGAGGGGGCGGCACTTTATCTATCCTACGCGGCCGAGGAAGCGCGCCGGATCACCGGAGATATCATTCCTTCGGACAATCCTGACGAGCAGATCTGGATCCAGCGCGTCGCCCATGGCGTGGTCATTGCGCTGACGGCGTGGAACTATCCTGCTGGGCTTATGTGCCGCAAGATGGGGCCAGCTTTGGTTGCGGGCAACACCATCGTCGTCAAGTCGCACGAAGGAACGCCGACCACGGCGCTGGAAATTGCCCAGTTGGCCCACCAAGTAGGCTTTCCGGCAGGGGTGATCAATGTCATCAGCGGCACGGGCGAAGGTATCGGGCGGGCCCTCGTCCAGCACCCCCAATCGCGGTTGATCACGCTGACGGGAAGTGTGCGCGCGGGCAAAGAGATTTTCCGCGATGCTGCCAGTGATCTGAAACTGCTGCGGTTGGAACTGGGCGGCAAGGCGCCGTTCATCGTGGCCGAAGATGCCGATATCGGTGCTGCTGTGCGGGCAGCGGTGGTCTCGCGGTTCGAAAATTGCGGCCAGATCTGCATTTGCAACGAACGCATGTATCTGCACGAAAAGATCGCTGACGAGTTTTTGGACCGCTTCACCAAGGCCGTGAAACAGCTGAAAGTCGGGGATCCTTTGACGCTGGTGGATGTCGGTCCAAAGTTCTCTGGGCCAGAACTGGACAAAGTGGCCGGCATGGTTGACGCGGCCAAGCTTGCAGGGGCCGAGGTTCTTACCGGGGGCCGCAGGCTGACTGAGGGCCAGTTTTCCCAAGGGCACTGGTACGAGCCTACGGTGCTGCGGGTATCGGACAATGGCATGGCCATCATGCAGGACGAAGTCTTTGGTCCGGTCGTGCCGGTGATGACCGTCACCGACTTTGACGAAGGGCTGCGGCTGGCCAACGAAAGCCGCTATGGCCTGTCTGCCTATGTTTTCACCAAGGACATGCGCCGCATGATGCGGCTGATCCGCGAGCTGAAGTTTGGCGAGATCTATGTCAACAAGGCGGGCGGCGATGTGGTGCAGGCCCATCATGCGGGCATTAAAGACAGCGGCATCGGGGG
>CAXNKP010000027.1:0-11646 GCA_964202815.1 Stagnihabitans sp.
GGAAAAGCTGTCATAGGTCAGCACAGTCAGCACAGGGGTTTCGGCCATGGCCATGGGGGCCAAAGACACAAACGCCAGTGCAAGATGGAAGGATTTCATAGCTTTCTCCATTTTGCGACGGGCGGGAATGGAGTGGACTTGTCCAGCACCTTCCCTCCGCCGGTATGATCCGGGTCAGGTTCAACGGGTCCGCTTTCGCATCTCAGCCTGTTGCCAGGCACCCCGAGGTACTGAGAAAGATAGGACTTTCAAAGTTGGGCGCAAGGGCGAATGCGTTGGGAAAAGCGGAATTGCAAAAAGGGTGGCGCGGCGCGGTTTTTAGCCTATGCTTTTGCAAAGGAGTGGTGAGAGATGGGCAAAATGATGCTGCGGGCGGCACTGTTATGGGCACTGGCTTCCCCCGCCTTTGGCGGCTGTTTGGATGCGGCAAGCCTGCTGAAGGGCGTGCAAGTTCGGCTGCAAGACGGGTCAAACTGGCATGTGCAAAAGGGCGCGCATGACATGATCCGGGCCGATCAGACAAATGCCGAGGGCAGTTATGCCCGCTATGTCGTTGCGCGGTTCGGGGTTTACCCCGCCGAAAGCACCCGCAACGGGAAGGGGGATATGTCGGAATATGCCTATGCCCGAACCCCGCCCGAACCCGTGGCAGGGCTGGATTGGACATCGAACACGCGGGCCACTGTCACGCCCGTGGGCGGCGCGCCAAACGCCAAGTGGCGCGAAAAGGTGCATGTCACAGTGGGCGCGTTGCAACAAACCGAAATCAGCGGCTGCACCTATGGCGTGCTGGAAATGGACATGGGCCACCTTGGCGGCCCCAACCCTACGGTGCAACACTTCACCTACTTCCCCGACCTGCGCTTTGGCATCCAAACGCGCATCACCTATCCAGCCGATACCGTGAAGAAATCGGCCATCTTGGCGATGACCGCCGACTAGGGCCACGATTTTTCTGCGAAAAATCTGTTCCAACCGCTGCGATTGGCTTAAGGGTGCCAAAAGGACGGGAGACGACGATGAGCCTGAACACCTTCGGACATATGTTCCGCTTTACCACTTGGGGCGAAAGCCATGGGCCTGCGATCGGGGCCACGGTAGATGGCTGCCCGCCCGGCATTGTGCTCAGCGAGGTGGATTTGCAGCCTTGGCTGGATAAGCGCAAGCCCGGCACGTCGAAGTTCACCACGCAGCGCAAAGAGGCGGACGAGGTGCGCATTTTATCAGGCACATTTGAGGGGCGCACGACGGGTACGCCCATTCAGCTGATGATCGAGAACACCGACCAACGATCGAAAGATTACGGCGATATTGCCCAAGCTTTCCGGCCCGGTCATGCCGATATCACCTATCACCAGAAATATGGGCTGCGCGATCATCGCGGCGGCGGACGCAGTTCGGCGCGCGAGACGGCCAGCCGTGTGGCGGCGGGCGGTGTGGCGCGGGCGGTTCTGGCGCATCTGGTGCCGGGGCTGACGATCACGGGCTATATGGTGCAAATGGGGCCGCGGGGCATTGACCGCAGCCGGTTTGACTGGGCGCAGATCGACGAGAATCCGTTTTGGTGCCCCGATCCTGTGGCGGCGGTGCAGTGGGCGGAATATCTGGATGGGTTGCGGTTGGCGCATGACTCGGTTGGGGCGGTGATTGAGGTTGTGGCACGGGGCGTGCCGGCGGGCTTGGGCGCACCGCTTTATGGCAAGCTGGATTCCGATCTGGCCAGTGCGATGATGTCGATCAACGCCGTTAAGGCGGTGGAGATTGGCGATGGCATGGCCGCGGCTTCCTTGACCGGCGTTGAAAATGCCGATGAAATTCGCATGGGGCCGGACGGGCCAGAGTTCTTGTCCAACCATGCGGGGGGTATTTTGGGCGGTATCAGTTCAGGCCAGCCTATCGTGTGCCGCTTTGCCGTAAAGCCGACCTCTAGCATCCTGACCCCGCGCCGCACGATCAACACGCGCGGCGAGGAGTTGGACCTGATCACCAAGGGCCGCCATGACCCCTGTGTGGGCATCCGCGCCGTGCCGGTGGGCGAGGCGATGATGGCCTTGGTGCTGGCAGACCACCTGCTGCTGGACAGGGGGCAAACGGGGGGTGTGCGCGGCTTTATAGGGTAGTTAGGGCGCCACCTGACGCGCCATTTGCACGGCCAAGTTCCCTGCCATGGCGATAACCACCCCGATCACATCGGTGACAGTGATACGTTCACCCAAAAGCACGGCGGCGATGACCACTCCGAAGAATGGATTGAGGAAATGGAAGGTGCTGGCGCGAATGGCCCCTACCCTGCCCACCAGCGCGAACCAGACCAGGGTTGCCGTCAATCCGGGGATAAAGATTTGATAGGTCAGTGTTACCATCAGTTGCGGGGTGACATCAAAGCGCGGGGTTTCGAACATCATCGCCGCCCCGGCCAACAGCGCTGACCCCACCAGCATTTGCAGCCCAACCACCATCAACAGATTGCCCCCCGCGCTGACGGCCTTGACCTGCCGCGTCGCAAAAGCCAGCGCGGTGGCAGCAATCACGCACAGTGCTGCCCCTGTCACATCGGCCCCTTGAGTGATGCGGCCCACCATAATCACCGCCACGCCAGAAAAGCCCGCGACAAGACCGGCAAAACCCAACCGCGACAGCCGCTCTCCTTGGGCAAAGCCAAGGGCCGCCACGATCAGCGGCATCGCCGAGGCGATGACGGAAGCAAGAGCGCCTTCAACCCATTGCAGGGCCACAAAGTTAAGACCCAGATAAAGTCCGTTTTGGCAAAACCCGAAAATCAGCACGCTGCGTTTGATGGCAGGGCTTAGATGCCAGCTTTGGCCGCGCAGTCGGGCGACGGCAACGGCGATCGTGCCTGAAATCGCAAAGCGCAAGGCCAGCACCGCCAAGGGCGAGGCATCGACCACAATGATTCGCCCAGTGGCAAAGGCCGAGGACCACATAACCGAAAAGCAAAGCCCCATCAGCAGAGCAACAAAATCCATAGCGCCCCCACTGAAAAAGGGCCGCCGAACAGGCGGCCCCCTAGCCCGCATCCGTAAGACTTAGGCGTTGACGCTGTCTTTCAGGGACTTCGCGATGGTGAATTTGACCTGCTTGTCGGCAGCCTTGGTCATGCTTTCGCCGGTGGCGGGGTTGCGAACCTGACGCTCGGGGCGGGCGCGACATGCCATTTTGCCAAGGCCGGGCAAAGTGATTGCACCGCCAGCGGCGACTTCACGCGACACAACGGACGAGATCGCGTCCAAAGCTGCCGCAGCGGTTTTTTTGTCGGCGCCCATAGCTTCGGCCAAAGCGGCGATCAGCTGAGTTTTTGTCATCGGTTTGTTCATGGTTGTGTCCCTTTGGTCCGATCCCAGTTCTGGGTATGTTGGTTTAAATAACGTGCTTTGCAGGTCGCTACACAGGCTTTTAGATCCGAAAGCAAGATTTTTTTGCGAGCTTGGCGGGAAAATCCGGTCAAAGGAAAGCAGTTTCGTCAAAGCTGCGCAATTTTCTGCTGTGAATTTGGCCCAAAGGCATCTCGCGCAGGTGTTCCATCGCCCGAATGCCAATTTGCAGGTGGCGAGAGACCTGGGTCTTATAAAACTCTGACGCCATGCCGGGCAGTTTCAACTCGCCGTGCAAGGGCTTATCAGACACGCACAGCAAGGTTCCGTAGGGCACGCGAAAGCGAAAGCCGTTGGCTGCGATCGTGGCGCTTTCCATGTCCAGCGCAATAGCGCGCGATTGTGACAGGCGGCGCACGGGGCCGGATTGGTCACGCAACTCCCAGTTGCGGTTGTCGATCGTGGCCACGGTGCCGGTGCGCATGATGCGTTTAAGCTCGTAGCCCTCTAGCTTAGTCACCTCGGCCACGGCGTCTTGCAGGGCGATCTGAATCTCGGCCAAGGCGGGGATGGGCACCCAGACGGGCAGGTCATCATCCAGCACATGGTCTTCGCGCAGATAGGCATGGGCCAGACAAAAATCGCCCAAAGACTGGGAATTGCGCAGGCCCGCGCAGTGCCCCAGCATCAACCAAGCGTGCGGCCGCAGCACGGCAATGTGGTCGGTGGCTGTCTTGGCATTGGAGGGGCCCACGCCGATGTTGACCAAGGTAATCCCGTTCCCGTCAGCACGCTTTAAATGATAGGTCGGCATCTGCGGCGTCTTGGCCGACGGGGTCAGCACGCCGTCCCCCACGGTGATGCTGGCATTGCCGCCCGCCACAAACTCCGTGTAGCCCAAGTCTGGGTTTGACAGGGCGGCGCGGGCCATGAACTCGAACTCGTCCACATAGAACTGGTAGTTGGTGAACAGCACATAGTTCTGAAAATGGATCGGATCGGTCGCCGTGTAATGCGACAGGCGCGACAGCGAGTAATCCACCCGCTGCGCGGTAAAGGGGGCCAAGGGCTCTGATCCGTCGGCATTGTGGCTGCGCTGGCCGTTGACGATATCGTCATTCGTGGTGGACAGGTCCGGCACGTCAAAGACATCGCGCAGGGTAAAGTCTAACTCACCCTGATGGGGCACGGACAGGTCGGGGTTGCCCGCCACGGCAAAGTGCAGCGGAATGGGCGTGCTTGACAGGCCGATCTGCACGGGAACGGCATGGTTTTCCATCAGCAGGCTAAGTTGCTGGATCAGGTAATTGCGAAACAGGTCAGGGCGCGTCACCGTGGTGGCATAGGTGCCCGGATGCGCCACATGACCAAAGGACAGGCGGGAATCGATCTTGTCATGGCTTGTCACGGTCAAGCGGATCTCGGGATAATAGGCACGCAGACGGGCTTTGGGCTTGCCTTGAGCCACGGCTGTGGCAAAGGCCGCGCCCAGAAACTGCGTTGCCTCGGCGTAAAGCCGCTCCAGATGCGCGACGGCGGCTTTGGGATCGCTGAAGGTAACATGGGCTGTGGGGGGCGGGGTGAGAAAAAGATCGTCTTGCATCGCGGGCCTTCCCTCGCATTGATCGGCCATCTAAGGGCTTGGCGGTGTTTTGCGCAAGTGAAGTTCTTATGACGCTGCAGAAATCGACTTGCCTTTGCGCACAGCCCCAGCGGATAAAGCGGCCATGAACACGCTGTTATCCCTAGGTCATGGCTATTCCGCCCAAGCGCTGGCCCGCCGGCTTTTGCCGCAGGGCTGGCATATCATCGGCACCACGCGCAGTGCTGCGGGGGCTGCGGACTTGCGCGCGACGGGGATCGAGGCGCTGGTCTGGCCGGGAGAAGATGTTTCCCCCGCGCTGGCAAGGGCGACGCATCTACTGACCTCGGTCGCGCCTGTGGATGGCGATCCGGTGTTGCGGGCGCTTGGCCCACAAATCGCAGCAGCCCGACCCGGTTGGGTCGGGTACCTGTCGACCACGGCGGTTTATGGCCACCACAGCGGCGATTGGGTGGATGAGACCACGCCCTTGGCCCCCACCACTGCGCGGGGTACCGCAAGAGTGAAAGCCGAGGCCGATTGGGCCGCCCTTGGGCTGCCTTTGCACATCTTCCGACTGGCGGGCATCTATGGGCCCGGGCGCGGGCCGTTTGAAAAGGTGCGCGATGGCACCGCAAGGCGTATTCACACGGACGGCCAAGTCTTTTCGCGCATCCATGTCGATGACATCGCCAATGTGTTTCTCGCAGCCCTTTTGCGACCACATCCGGGCATCTACAACGTCTGCGACGACGACCCCGCCTCGCCTGAGGATATTTTGGGGCTGGCCGCCGAAATGCTGGGCCTGCCGCCCCCGCCCATAGTCCCCTACGAACAGGCCGAGATGACCCCCATGGCACGGTCGTTTTATGCCGAGAACAAGCGGGTACGAAATGATCGGATCAAGACGGTTCTTGGTGTAACCCTTGATTTTCCCACCTACCGCGAAGGACTGGCCGCAATTTTGGCCAGCGGGGGTTGAAGATCGGCCAAGGCTTCCCAAATACTCATGGCGGACCGGGCCCCTCTGACGTTTTGTGAAGGAACGTGATGTCGGACCGCATCGAGCATGCTCGATGTGGGTCAAATCCATGTCGAGCCTTACAGAGAGGTCGAGATGGATTTTCTAATACACAGCTTTATGGGCACACCGGTCTGGATGTGGCTAAGCTTTCTGGGGATTGTCGGGGCTTTATTGGCCGCCGATCTGGGGCTGTTTCACACCAGCGCCAAAGAGATCGAGGTGGGCGAAAGCCTGCGCTTGTCGGCGATTTATATCGCGCTTGGTCTGGGCTTTGCGGGCTTTGTGGGCTGGCAGATGGGGATGGGGGCAGCCTCAAGCTATCTGACAGCTTTCGTGGTGGAAAAGTCGCTGTCGATAGACAATGTCTTTGTCATTGCCCTGATCTTTTCATCCCTTGCCATCCCCCGCGCCTTGCAGCATCGGGTGCTGTTTTGGGGTGTCTTAGGCGTGATCGTGCTGCGCGGCATCATGATTGCAATCGGGGCCACCTTGGTCGCGCAGTATCACTGGGTGCTTTACGTCTTTGCGGCCTTCCTGATCTTGACGGGCATCAAAATGCTGCTGGTGACAGGCGATCACGCGCCGCAGGACAATGCGATGGTGCGTTGGCTAAAACGCCGTTTGCGCCTGACCGACGGACTAGAGGGTGAGGCGTTTTTCGTGCGGCGTCAGGGGGTTTTGTACGCCACACCGCTGTTTTTGGCGCTGATCATGGTGGAAACCGCTGATCTGATCTTTGCCGTCGATTCCGTACCGGCTGTCTTTGCCATCACGGCAGATCCGTTCTTGGTTTACACCTCGAACATCTTTGCAATCCTAGGCCTGCGCGCCCTGTACTTCGCGCTGGCGGCGATTTTGCACCGCTTTGCCTATCTGAAATATGCGCTGTCGGTCTTGCTGATCTTTATCGGTTCCAAGATGTTCATAGCAGACTGGCTTGACTGGGAAAAGTTCCCAGCCAGCCTGTCGTTGGGGGTGACGGTTGCCATTCTTACAACCGGCGTGGTGTTTAGCCTGCTCAAAACGCGCAAAGCTTAAGCTACGGCTTTCACGGGCGCGGGCGGTTCTGTGGGCCGCCCGATGTCAGAGACTGCTGTTTGCGTCATTGTGCGGATCATGAAACCTAAGACGATTCTTTGATGTTCTGGCGTGCCGTAAAGCTCGCTGCCATCTAGCAGAGGGTAGCGGCACAGATAGACCATGCCGCGCAGATACAAGGTTAGTTCTTGATCATCAAAGACGCGGAAGGTGCCGGTCTTATCGCGCTTGGCTACTTCATGGATGGGTTGAACCAAACGATCCACCACACGGTCATGATTTTCTGGCTTTGCAGATTGCGAAACAGCCATGTTATAGGCAAAGCGCAACACGACCGGCTTTATGGAACTGTAGCTGGAAAAAATGGTCTCAACGATCTGGGTGCATAGAACATCGACAGGCTGTGTGGCATCGTGCTGGGCGATAATCGCCTCGATCTTCTTCATCGTCTCTGTCTGACGTTTCAGCACAAGATGCGAGACGACATCCCCAACAGATGAGAAATAGTTGTATATCGTACCAACGGAATAGCCAGATTTCGCCGCAATTTCCCGCGCATGCGGGGCACTGCCCATTTTTTCAATCAACAAAAGACCCGCAGCGTCAAGGATGGCTTGAATAGTGATGTCTTTCTTGCGAAGGCCCAAGTCGTCAAGCTGAAGCGGCATCACAGAACCCACCATGACGCGGCGGATGTATACCGACTACCTGCCCGTGCGCTGGTCATTTGAATGCGGATGATCAGAGCGATTCTCCAACGATGTAAGGTTGAACGGGCGCGCCCGTTAGGTATTTGGCCCCTCTTGGCAGGCCATATTTGTATCTTGCGCATTGTTGCAAAGTGTAAAGAGACAGGTGGTCGTATTTTAGAAGGTAAAACTGAACTTGTACAGCAACTTAGACGATCATAAATTGAAAAAGTCTAGCGAAATCAATGCGATATATGTTTTTCAATTTTCGAACAATTTTCGGCAGACTTTACAGTGAAAAAGGGAAGGGTCGCCCATGAAATGACAAGAGCCTTAGAAAATCGCTTACTTAGCACCCCAAGGGAAGAACTTCGACAATACGTCGTCAAAACTGCGATGTGGGCCCAATCCGGCCCTGTCACCACATTTTAGCTGTTCTCGATCATGCGGCCTAGCACCCGTCCAGCCAGAATATGCAGATGGTAATGCGGCACTTCTTGCATTCCGTGGGCACCAGCGTTCGTGATGGCACGATAGCCGTGACCGGGGGAAATGTCCAGCATGGCGCAAACCTTGGCGGCGGTGCGGTGAAAATCGGTCAACTCCTCGGCGCTGGCCTCGGCGGCGAAGTGGTCAAAGGTGACGTAAGCGCCCTTGGGAATCACCAGCACATGGATCGGCGCTTGGGGATGAATGTCGTGAAAAGCCAGCGTATGGGGGGTTTCCAGCACGGTCTTGTTGGGAATTTCACCGCGCAGGATGCGGGCGAAGATATTCTGGGGGTCATAGATGTGCATGATGCGCTCCGTGTTCAGAGGTCAAAGCAGGGCTTCTTGGCGGAAAAGGGCTTTAAGATCGGCTTCAGGCCGCGCACCGTAGTGCGAGATCACCTCTGCCGCCGCAACACAGCCCATGCGGCCACAGGTAGCCAAGGATTGGCCGGTGGCGATGCCATACAAGAACCCCGACGCAAACAGATCGCCCGCGCCCGTGGCATCCACGGGAACAATGCGGTTCACCCGAACCACTGCCCTTTCTTCTCCGCGCAGCAAGATCACCTCTTCACCCGAACGCGTACAAGCCACCATCCCTGCATCGCGTGACGCTTGATCTAAAGCACTCGATAGGTCGGTTTGGTAAAGCGAGGACCATTCATGCTCGTTGCCGATCACGTAATCCAGATCTTTGACCAAGCGCCGGAAATCATCGCGGTGCCGGTCAACACAGAAAGGGTCTGACAAAGCAATCCCCGCCTTGCCGCCAGCCTGCTGGCACAGTTTGGCCGCGCGTTCAAAGGCCAGTTTGCCTTTCGGCTTGTCGTAAAGATAACCTTCCAAGAACAGCAGGCTGGCTTGGCCCGCCACAGCGTCTGACACATCCTCTGGCCCCAGTTCGGACGAGATGCCCAGATAGGTGTTCATCGACCGCTCGCCATCAGGCGCCACGAATATCATCGACCGCGAGGTGGGCAATTCGCCCCCCACCACCGGAGGGTTCACAAAATCTGTGCCGCCCTGCGCCATCTGCTCGGCGTAAAAGCGCCCCAGTGCGTCGTCATGCACCCGCCCGATAAAAGCCGTCGTCAGCCCCAAATTGCCCAAGCCCGCAAGGGTATTGGCCACCGACCCACCCGCTGCCTGCACGCGGTTGTGCATGGCGGCATAAAGCAACTCTCCCCGGTCTTTTTCGACCAGTTGCATGATGCCCTTTTCAATGCCCATCTTGGCCAGAAAGCTGTCTTCGGCGACCGAGATCACATCGACAATCGCGTTGCCGATGCCGACAACCTGATATTTCTTCATGTTTTTTCCTTGAACAGGCAAAAGGCGTTAATTGGGCACAAACTGCATTTGGGGCTGCGCGCCGTGCAGATATAGCGGCCATGCAGGATCAGCCAATGGTGGGCGTGGGCTTGATATTCCACCGGCACATGGTCTTCAATGGCGCGCTCTACCACCAACTCGTCTTTGCCCGGCGCTATGCCCGTGCGGTTGCCCACGCGAAACAGGTGGGTATCCACCGCTTGGGCCGGATGGTGGAACCACATGTTTAAAACTACATTCGCCGTCTTACGCCCCACCCCCGGCAGGCTTTGCAGCGCGGCGCGGGATGACGGCACTTGGCCGCCGTATTCGTCAATAAGCTTCTGCGACAGGCGGATTACGTTCTTGGCCTTGTTGCGAAACAGGCCGATGGTTTTGATGTGGTCCATCACCACAGCCTCGCCCAAGGCCAGCATCTTTTGCGGCGTATCGGCCAGCGCAAACAAAACCTTGGTGGCTTTGTTCACCCCCACATCGGTGGCCTGCGCCGATAGCGCCACGGCCACCAAAAGTGTGTAGGCGTTGGTATGGTGCAACTCTCCCTCAGGCTTCGGGGAAGCGGCCTGAAAGGTTTGGAAGATCTTTTGCAGCGTGGCATAGGGCAATTGCGCGGTCATGTCCGCGATATGCCCTTTTGGGGCGCTTTGGGCAAGCATTTGCGCAGGTTTCGGGTGTTTTTGGCAGGGCTTGGTGCTTAAAGTGACGGCGAAAGGAGATCTGATGGATAAGACCTACCACTACAGCGTGATCGAACGCGCCCTGCGCGAGATTGACGCCGCAGGCCCCACCCTGCCGCTAGAGGTTTTGGCTGACCGCATGGGCATGAGTGCGGCGCATTTTCAGCGAGTGTTTTCGGCTTGGGTCGGCGTGTCGCCCAAACGCTATCAGCAATACCTGACGTTGGATCACGCCCGCAGCCTGTTGGCTGACCGCTTCACGGTGCTGGATACTGCCCTTGCCAGCGGCCTATCAGGCCCCTCACGCCTGCACGACCTGTTCCTGACATGGGAGGCGATGAGCCCCGGCGACTATGCCCGTGGCGGCGCGGGCTTGACGGTATTTTGGGGCTGGTTTGATACCAACTTTGGCCCCGCCGTGGTGATGGGCACCGATCGGGGCATCTGCGGCATGGGCTTTGCCGCCGATATAGGCGAAGCGGCCGCCTATGAGGACTTGCATCGCCGTTGGCCGTTGGCCCATTTCGCACATGATGAGGCGCGCCTGCGGCCATGGATAGAGGCGGCCTTGGGTGGGCAAAGCGCACCCCTTACACTGATCGGCGCGCCGTTTCAGATAAAAGTGTGGGAGGCGTTGCTGCGCATCCCTTCAGGCCATGTCACCACCTACGCAGAAATCGCCGCAGCCATCGGCCACCCCAAGGCCGTGCGTGCCGTGGGCACGGCGGTGGGGCGCAATCCCATCAGCCTGCTGATCCCCTGCCACCGCGCTTTGCGTAAATCAGGGGGCTTGGGCGGCTATCACTGGGGCCTTCGGGTGAAGAGGGCAATTCTCGCGTGGGAATCGGCACGGGCCGAAGCTGGTTCTTGACACGCATGTGATGCGCAAAACGCCGCGCAGCCGGCCTAGCATCTGGGACAAAACCACCAACAGTGTTATGATGAACATAGGGTCGGAACGTCGGCCTGTTTAGACGAGGCAGCAGAACAATGAAAAACAACCTTCCCCTTTCTTTGGCATTGGTGGCAAGCCTTGGGCTTGCAGCGTGCCAAAGCACCACCTCCAGCATTCAAGATCCAAATTACCGCACCAAGAACGGCGCTGCGACCGGGGCCATTGCCGGCGCACTGATTGGCGGCCTTTTTGCGAAAGACGACCACGCCGAAGGCGCACTGCGCGGGGCCCTGATCGGCGGCTTGGTCGGCGGAGGCGTGGGCGCCAGCCTTGACGCGCAGGCCGCCGATATGCGCCAGCGCTTGGGAAATCCCAATGTCACTGTCACCAATATGGGCAGCTACCTTTTGGTCAACCTGCCCGATGACGTGCTGTTCGCCACCGGCAGCGCCACGTTGCAGCCCGCGTTGCAGGGCGAGATCAGCTCGATCGCGGCCAATCTTATCACCTATCCCAAAAGCACGATCGAAGTTGTCGGCCACACCGACAGCGTGGGGTCCGAGGCGATGAACATGGATCTGTCGCA
>CAXNKP010000028.1:0-11530 GCA_964202815.1 Stagnihabitans sp.
GGCCACACGGCGTGCTGAACGGACAGCGGTGTCCTTTGAAACCGCCAAGTTCATCGAACGCAACATCCCCAATTTCGAGATCCTGAACGAAGAAGCGCTGCAGATCATCGAATGGAACGCCGAAACCGTTCTGGAAGAGATTGGCGTGAATTTCGTCGAAAACCCCGCTGCTTTGCAGCGCTGGCGCGATGCTGGGGCTGATGTGAAAGGCGAGCGCGTGCATATTCCGCGGGGTCTGGCGCGCAAGCTTTGTTCAACCGCGCCCAGCAGCTTTACCCAACATGCACGCAACCCCCTGCGGAATGTGGAAATCGGCGGGCGCAATCTGGTGCTGGCCCCGGTTTACGGCCCGCCCTTTGTGCGCGATGCCGATGGTGGGCGGCGCTATGCCACGATCGAGGATTTTCGCAATTTCGTCAAACTTGGCTATATGTCCAAATGGCTGCACCATTCGGGCGGCACGGTCTGCGAGCCGACCGATATCGCGGTGAACAAGCGCCATCTGGATATGCTGCATGCCCATATGACGTTGTCTGACAAGCCCTTTATGGGGTCGGTGACAGCGCCTGAACGCGCAGCAGATTCGGTGGCGATGGCCAGGATTTTGTTTGGCGATGCCTTTGTTGACCAAAACACCGTCATGACCAGCCTGATCAACATCAACTCACCCATGACATTTGACGGCATCATGATGGGCGCTTTGGAGGTTTACGCCGAGGCGAACCAAGCCGCCATCGTCTCGCCCTTTATCGTCGGCGGCGCTATGGCCCCTGTGACTGTGGCAGGCACCCTGACGCAGGTTCTGGCCGAGGTTTTGGCGGGCGTGTCTTATTCCCAACTGGTGCGCGCCGGTGCGCCGGTGATTGCGGGGGCCTTTGTGACCTCCATCGACATGAACTCTGGCGCGCCGACTTTTGGTACGCCGGAAGCGGCCCATATCACATATGGCACAGGCCAATTGGTGCGGCGTTTGGGGCTGCCCTATCGGTCGGCGGGGGCGTTTTGTGGGTCAAAACTGCCCGACGCGCAGGCGGCGTACGAATCGGCCAACAGCTTGAACATGGGCCTTTTGGCGGGCGTGAACTTTATGTTGCACGCCTGCGGCTGGCTGGAAGGCGGCTTGGTATCCTCTTATGAGAAATTCGTGATGGACGCCGACCAGTTGGGCACGCTGCACCATCTGGCGCAGGGCATCCATATGGACACCAACGGCCAAGCGATGGACGCTTTGCGCGAAGTGGGCCCCGGCGGTCACTTCTTGGGCTGCGAACACACCCAGTCGAATTTCAAAACCGCCTTCTGGCGTTCGGACTTGTTTGATTACAAGCCCTATGAAACATGGTCCGAGGAAGGCGCACGCGATACGCAAACCTTGGCCGCCGAACGCGTGGTAAAGATGTTGGGCGATTATGTGCAACCCGCGCTGGACGAGGGCAAGCAAGAAGAGCTTGACGCCTTTGTCGCCACCCGAAAAGCCGCGATGCCCGATATGTACGTTTAAGAGAAGGCTTTGCCGCAAGGCGAAACGGCCTAGGCCCCGCGCCCTATCCTGGGGCGCGGGGCTTTTTGTTATGCTTTGGCGTCCTGTCGCGGCAAAAGGCGCACTTCGGCCATAAGCGCTATCAGCACCTCGATATGGCGGGCGATGGAATAGGTGGCGTCGCCGGCGGTGCGGGTGGCTTCGATCTGTTGCTCTTCGTTCAACAGTCGCGGCACGGTTTGGCTGGGTGAGGGGGTCTGCCCGTGCAACAATCGCCGCAGATCGCGGTCGCGCCGATAATCACAAAGACCGTAGCGGGCGGCGCGAATCAGCATTTGTGGGCGGCGCAGCTCGGATAACAGGGCGCGAAAGTCGGTCATGATGGCAACTCCGGTGTAAAATCGTTGGAAGACCATCTTGCACCGCACCTGTCAGGCGTTGCGCCTTGGCCCTTTGCACCGCGCGTTCCTTTCCCCTTTGTTTAAGATTTCGCGACAATTATAGGAAAACAAAGTTTGTTTTAACCTTTCGGTAAGCAATGCCCGTCAGTCTTGACCAAAAGCCCTTTTCAAATCTGCAGCCCTTGGGGCCGCAGTCGGACCCAGCCATGCGACCTAACCTTTGCCTGCCCTTGACCTTGCCGGATTGGATTCCTGACGCGGTGCGCTTGTATCTTGACCATACGGCCAGCGGCTTATCGCTGCGCGCCCTTGCGCGGCGCGATGGGTTGCATGCCTCTACCATCCTGCGGCAGGTGCGCCGCTATGAAACCCGCCGCGATGATCCTTTGCTCGACGAGGCCTTGGATCATCTCGCCAGAAAATTACCCCCCCCCGCCCCTATGGAGGACGCCATGTCTGCTGCCCTGCGCCCCGCATCCACAGCCCTTGACGAGGCCACGATCCTACAAGAAGGCCGCCGCATATTGCGCCGTCTGGCCGAACCGGGGGCTGTTTTGGCCATTGCCCCAGATCTGGAACGCGCTGTTGTCATGCGCGAATTCCCCGACGGAAGTACGGCGCGCACCGGCGTGGTAGAGCGCAAGTTTGCCCAAGCTTTTGCCGTGAAAGACTGGATATCATTGCGCAAAGGCGGGCGAGTGGCGACTTACGAATTGTCAAACATCGGGCGCATGGCATTGAAACGCTTCATGGAAGATGCCCCCGCCGGATTGGCCGAATCCGCCACGCCCTTTGCCGACCAGCACCGCGATTGGGCAGAAAAAGAGGTGCCAACCCCCGAAGGCCCGCGCCGCCTGCGCTATAATCTGGCCGAAAACCCCGTAGCGGTTTTGGGGCGGCGCAAAGATAAAGACGGGCAAGCCTTCTTGACGCCCGATCTGGTCAGCGCTGCCGACCGTTTGCGCGAGGATTTCGAACTGGCGCAGATGGGCCCGCGTGTGGCGCAGAATTGGGACAGGTTTCTGACGGCGGGTGACAGAGGCGGCTTTCGCGGTGATGCGGGCATGGCCGAAGGCCCCCGCGCTGCCCGCGACCGCGTGGCCGCAGCACTGCGCGATCTGGGGCCGGGCTTGGGCGATGTGGCGCTGCGGGTCTGCTGCTTTTTGGAAGGGATCGAGGCTGCTGAACAACGCATGGGCTGGGCCGCAAGGTCGGGCAAGATCGTGCTGCGCATCGCTTTGCAGCGCTTGGCACGGCACTATGACATGACCTACGGCAAGGCAGGCCCGCGCATCGGCTAGGGCAGGGGCAAAAAAGGGGGGGCACGGTGCCCCCCCTTTGAGAGATTTGGGAACCGCTTAGGCCAGATCGAACCTGTCCAAGTTCATCACCTTGGTCCAAGCCGCGATGAAATCCTGAGCGAAACGGGCCTTGGCGTCGTCTTGGGCGTAAACCTCGGCCAAGGCGCGCAGTTGCGAGTTTGACCCGAAGACCAGATCAACGCGCGTGCCCGTCCATTTCACTTGGCCTGTCTTGCGATCGCGCCCTTCAAAGACTTCTTGCGCGTCAGAGGTGGCTTTCCATTCGGTGCCCATATCCAAGAGGTTGACAAAAAAGTCATTGCTCAAAACGCCAGGCCTAGAGGTCAAAACCCCATGCTTGGCGCCGTTGACATTGGCCCCGAGCACGCGCAAGCCGCCCACCAGCACCGTCATTTCCGGCGCTGTCAGGGTCAAAAGCTGGGCCTTGTCGACCAGCAGCTCTTCGGCCGAGATGGTGTAGTTCGCCCGCAGATAGTTGCGAAACCCGTCAGCTGCCGGTTCCAGCGCGGCAAAAGAGGCGACATCGGTTTGTGCCTGCGACGCATCGGTGCGGCCCGGCGCGAAGGGCACGGGCAGGGCTGATGCCTGCTCGATGGCCGCAACCCCGCCCAACACGATCAGATCAGCTATGGACACATTCTTGACCCCGGCCTGCGCATCGAAGGCCGCCTTAACGCCTTCTAGCGCCTTAAGCACGCGGGCCAGTTGCACAGGTTGGTTCACCGCCCAGTCGTTTTGCGGTGCCAAGCGCACACGCCCGCCATTGGCACCGCCCCGCTTGTCCGACCCGCGGAAGGTCGAGGCCGAGGCCCAAGCCGCGCCGACCAATTCTGCCACCGTCAAACCAGTTGCCAAGATCGCTGCTTTGAGGGCTGTGATATCGGCAGCCGAGATCGCATCATGGCGGCGCGCGGGCACGGGGTCTTGCCAGATCAAATCCTCGGCCGGAACGTCAGGGCCCAGATACAGAACCTTCGGCCCCATATCGCGGTGCGTTAGTTTGAACCATGCGCGGGCAAAAGCATCGGCAAAGGCTGCCGGATCTTCATGAAAGCGGCGCGAGATCGGGCCATAGATCGGATCCATCTTCATCGCCATATCTGCCGTGGTCATCATCGGCAGATGAGTTTTGGTTGGATCATGGGCATCAACCACGCGGTCTTCGGGCGCACAGCCCACGGGGTGCCATTGTTGCGCCCCCGCCGGGCTTTTACCCAAGGTCCAGTCATATCTGAACAAAACCTTGAAATACCCCATATCCCAAGTCGTCGGATTGGGCTTCCAAGCGCCCTCGATCCCCGAACCTGTTGCATGGGCCCCCACGCCTGTTCCAAACGCGTTCTTCCAGCCAAGCCCCTGCTCTTCAAGGCCCGCGCCTTCCGGTTCGCGCCCAACAAGGGCCGGATCGCCCGCGCCGTGGGCTTTGCCAAAGGTGTGCCCACCCGCAACCAAGGCCACGGTTTCCTCATCATTCATCGCCATGCGCGCGAATGTTTCGCGAATGTCGCGACCCGAGGCGACTGGATCTGCCACCCCGTTTGGCCCTTCGGGGTTCACATAGATCAGGCCCATCTGCACAGCGGCAAGCGGGTTTTCCAACTGGCGATCGCCTGAATAGCGTTTGTCGTCCAGCCAGGTTTCCTCACTGCCCCAGTAAATGTCTTCCTCAGGCTCCCACACATCGGCGCGGCCGCCGCCAAAGCCAAAGGGCGCAAGCCCCATCGACTCCAGCGCGTAATTGCTGGTCAAAATCATCAAATCGGCCCAGGAAATCGCGTTGCCGTATTTTTGCTTGATCGGCCAGAGCAGGCGGCGCGCTTTGTCGAGGTTGACGTTATCTGGCCAAGAGTTCAGCGGCGCAAACCGCTGCGTGCCTGTACCTGCCCCCCCACGCCCGTCACCGGTGCGGTAGGTGCCGGCCGAATGCCACGCCATGCGAATGAAAAGTGGGCCGTAATGGCCCCAATCGGCTGGCCACCAATCCTGGCTGTCTGTCATCAGCGCCATCAGATCGGCTTTCAGCGCGGCAAGGTCCAGCGTCTTGAAGGCCTCTGCATAAGAAAAACCCGCACCCATCGGATTTGATTGGGCAGACTGCTGGTGCAATATCTTCAGGTTCAACTGGTTCGGCCACCAGTCCCGGTTTGATCGGGTGGCAAAGATGGTTTGGCTGCCCGCCCCGTGCATGACAGGGCATTTGCCCGCAGTGGTGGTGTTCGTGGTCATAACTCTCTCCGGATCCTAGACATTTCCAATTTCGCTGTCCTGCGATCACCTTGCCAGTTCGATAGGTCCACGGGCACGGCAAAGCAGGTCATCGGCGCAGATTGCTAAGATAGAGCCTATCAAACTCCCGTCCATAGTTTAAGGGGCATTTGTCCAAGTGGTGCGAAAGGCCGCCTGCCTTTCGGCTTTGTGTGGGCCAAGGTCCCTTTTGGGTTATGGAACAACTTTTCTTCAACCCCGGCAAAGGCTATAGGATGGTGACATGCGATGGAGAGTGCAATGTCCCGCGATCTAACCCTGCCCGAAGAGCGCCACCCCGAAAAGGCCCATCGTCAGGACAATCCGCAACCCAAAAAGCCCGATTGGATCCGGGTGAAAGCCCCCACATCCGAAGGCTACAAGAAAACCCGCGACATTTTGCGCGACAAAAAACTGGTGACCGTCTGTGAAGAGGCCAGTTGCCCAAATGTGGGCGAGTGCTGGAGCCAAGGCCACGCCACGATGATGATCATGGGCGAGATTTGTACGCGCGGCTGTTCCTTTTGCAACATCGCCACCGGCAAGCCAAAGGCGCTGGATGCGTTTGAACCGGGCCGCGTGGCCCATGCCGTGGCGGACCTTGGGTTGAAACATGTCGTCGTCACCTCGGTTGACCGTGACGATCTGCACGATGGCGGGGCCGAACATTTCGCCATGACCATCCGGGCCATCCGCCACCGTGCCCCGGCCACGACGATCGAAGTTCTGACCCCTGACTTCCTGAAATGCCCGCCCTCTTCCCTTGAAGCCGTGGTGCAAGCCCGCCCCGATGTGTTCAACCACAATTTGGAAACCGTGCCGGGCCTTTATCCACAGGTGCGCCCCGGTGCGCGCTATTTCCACAGCCTACGCTTGTTGCAAAAGGTCAAGGAACTGGACCCGTCCTTATTCACCAAATCCGGCATCATGGTGGGCCTGGGAGAGGATCGTCAGGCCGTCTTGCAAGTGATGGATGACATGCGCGCGGCCGATGTCGATTTTCTGACCATCGGCCAATATCTGCAACCCACCCCCAAACACCACCGCATCGACCGCTTTGTAACGCCGGACGAATTCAAATCTTACGAAACGGCGGCTTGGGGCAAGGGATTTAGCATGGTTTCTGCCACGCCTTTGACCCGCTCTAGCTATCATGCGGGCGACGATTTTGTCCGCCTGCGGGCCAACCGATTGGAAAAATTAGGGCGCATTTAATCCCGCAACCATCTTTGGCCTCAGGGTCAGCCTTTCGGCTGGCGATAGGCCGACTGGCACACCCGACAGGCTTTTGCAAAGACCGTGATACCTGTTTTCATGCTTTCGGCATCCGTGTCCGCCGCTGCCATCAACGCCTTGGCTGCAGCGTTCAAATTGGCGGTCTTGGATCGCAAATCCTTCTAAGCGGTGGCGGCTTTGAATGATGTTGGCACAGCGGTCGGTTCAGGCCAAAACGGTCAGGCCCAAAAGTCGCAATTGTTTCATGACGCTCTTGCAACATAGCTTGTCGTCTACACCTGCCCTTCGCCTGATAAGTTTGAAATTTCCCCTTAGGCTGACCGATTGGAAGGGCGACATATATCTGAAGTTTACCAAGGTTTGGTTGGTGGCCGCCTGGGGGTGTTATCCGCTTTTGCGCCGCCGAACTGATAGCCAAGCGACAGGTTGAAGATGGGCTCTACGTCCGGGTGCAACTGCGCCACCCCCACCTGCGCAAAAAGCCCCGAGTCTTGCCGATAGACCACATCCGCCCCCCAGGCGAGATAGCTTTCGTGGGTGGTCACGATGGCGAACACCTGCCCCTCCACTGCGATGTGATCGGTAATGTCATAGCTGATAAATTCATTAAGCGTATAGGCCCAACTGCCCATCAAATTTTGACGACTCGCCACCAAGCCGCCCCGAAACCGGCCCTTATAACCGCGCAAGGCGATTTTGGTTGTGGTGACGATGTTCGGGCCAAAACCCATATCCACACGCCCTATCGAAAGGCTGTATTGGCCCTGAGTATACGTTGCAGCCAAAGCGTGGATATTTTCATCCTTAGGGCCCAATTCCTGCAGCGAGGCCGCAACCGTAAGCTTGGAAAAACCTCCCTCATAGCGCAGGCCGCTCAGGCTTGGGGCGGTGGAAAAAAAGTCATAAACCGCAGAAACTCGCCCGTGGAGAGACCTTGGACCACATCTAAAACCTCTGATCCACCAAGGCCAGGCACATCAAAGACTTGCGGCATCACAAGGCGTGGAGTGCCAATCGAGAATGTCCCGTAGGGGGTGTCGATCACTCCCACGGCAAAGACCTTTCCGCCCTTTTGCCCATCCAGTTGCAAGGAATCGACGCCTAAATCAGCTCCAAGTTGAAATTTATTGTTTATTGGGAACCGCACCCCAATGTCTGTTGATCCGTAAATATAATTCTCTCGCATGCGGTTCAGGTGCAAGCTTTCCAATTTTATCAAGCCGGATTGCGTAAATTTCAAAGGGTTTTGCGCCGTTGCAGCCGAGCAGGCGCATAGTATCGCCGCGACAATCAGCAAGAGTATTGGCATCATCTGTCCCTTTTTGCCGCCTAGTCGAGGCGGATGTGCGACTGATAGACGCTTGGGACAGGTTTGCCTCAAGTGAAGCATAAAGATAGACTATGGGATTAACGAATAACATTTTCACCCTTAAGGTAATATGATACATGCATAAGTATAGCTGCACAGAAATTCGTCCAATTTTAGCAAAGAACAAGGGGATCATAAAAGAAAAGGGCCGCCCGCGAGAGCAGCCATTTTACTAGAATATGCCTAGAGGCGAGAATACATCAGCAGCCTTATTGAACAGCGGGCACCGCCTTCAAATAGGCCACAATCGCGTTCACATCGCTTTCGGGCAAGTGGCCCATGTTGTCGACCACATGGGCCATAGCGCCGCCGGCGTAGTCATAGTCAGGCGTTGCACCGGTGGTTAGGTAGGTGAAAATATCCGCATCAGACCAATTCAGTGCGGCTTGGGTGATGTTGGGAACTTTGGTTTTGCCATCGTCGATCACTGAGCCCGACAACCAAGCCGCGCGCTTCAGCCCGCCCATCGCATCGCGCGGTGTGTGGCATTCGCCGCAATGGGCCATGGCTTCTGCGATATAGCGGCCGCGGAGGACTGCGGGGGGCAGATCGCCTTTCAGCACATAATCGGTATTGCCGGCGAACAGTTTCCAAACTCCCAAGGCCCGCCGGATGGAGAAGGGAAAAGACAGGTCATGGTCTTTGTTCGGCGTGGCAGAGGCGGGCAGGCTGTCGATATAGGTTTTCAGATCAACCAGATCCTGCGCTTTCATCTTGGCATAAGCCACAAAGGGCATGGCGGGGTATTCATGCGCCCCCTCGGACGTCACGCCATCTTGCAGCGCATGGGCAAAGGTTGCGATCGACCAGCCGCCGATGCCCTGTTCGGGATCGGACGAGATGTTGGGCGCGTAAAACGTGCCAAATTGCGTGGGCAGCGCCAGTCCACCCGCCAAAACCAACTGATCCGCCCCCTTGGCCCCCGGCGTCATATGGCAAGAGGCGCAGCCCGTGGCCCAAAAGATCACCTCGCCATTCACCTTATCGCCCATCAACGTTTCAAGACCCGACCTGTCGCGCACAACGGGGGCGGTGGCGTACCAGCTGACGGCAAGTGCCGCAACGCCAAGGGCAAAAAGGGCAAGTCGCAAAGGGCGCATTCAAATCTCCACGGTCAGATCGCACTTGGTTGCACAGGGCGGCGGCGCGCTTAACTCTGGGCTCTGTGCAGAGCCTAAATTTTCAGTCTGTAAGCCGGCCTATGCCAAAAGGTTTAAGCGGTTAATGAGGTTGGGCGTGATGAAATGCCTATTCGGTAAACCGAACCTTCCCGATATAGGGCAGGTTGCGGTTGCGCTGCGCGTAGTCGATGCCGTAGCCCACCACAAATTCATCGGGGATATCAAAGCCAGTCCAAGTGGCCTTGATATCCACCTCGCGGCGCGAGGGCTTGTCAAGCAAGGCACACACGCACAACCGGCGCGGTTCGCGGGCTTCCAGCACTTTGCGCACATGGTATAGGGTATAGCCCGTGTCGACGATATCTTCCACCACCAGCACATCGCGCCCGGCAATCTCGCCGCGAATGTCTTTGAGGATTCGCACCTCGCGGCTAGATCGCATGGAATCGCCGTAGGAGGAGGCTTCCAGAAAATCCACCTCCACCGGCAGGCCCAATTCGCGCACGAGGTCAGCGATGAAAACAAAGGATCCGCGCAGCAGGCCAACCACGACCAATTTATCGGTTCCCTTGAAGTATTCGGTGATATCGGCGGCCAATTCTTCTACCCGCGCCGCAATTGACTTGGCAGAGATCATCTGGTCGATCACATAAGGACGTTCGCCCATGGGCCCCTCTTGATTTTCATCTCCACACCACTCAAGTGCACGACTGGGTCCGTGGCAAGTGCGAAAGCGCCCTCTGGCCTGTGGAAAGGGGCAGTATGACGACGCATCACGAAGAAAAGTTTCTGCCGCATAGCCCGCAAGACATGTTCGATCTGGTGGCCGATGTCGCGCGCTATCCTGAGTTTCTGCCATGGACCGGGGCTGCGCGAATCCGGTCACGTCAGCCGTTTGCCGGCCATGGCGATCCTTTGGCCGAGGTGATGGAAGCGGATTTGGTGATTTCATTCAAACTGTTCCGCGAGAGATTTGGCTCTCGGGTCACCTTGCTGCCCGCGCAGGGACAGATTTTGACGCATTATCTGGACGGGCCGCTGCGCGACCTCAAATCAGTTTGGAAATTTGCACCGGGGGTGCATGGGCCTAAGTCCTGCAAGGTCACTTTTGATGTCAACTTTGAGTTTCGCAACCCAATCTTGGGCGGTGTCATCGGTCTGGTGTTTGCCGAGGCTATGACCCGCGTCGTGCGCGCCTTCGAAATGCGGGCAAAAGTGCTTTATGGCGGAGGTGGTTTATGACGTGCTGCCTCTTTGGCCCTTGGTCAGCATCGCCGGAGCTTTGGATTGCGCGGTGTGGCATTTCTGGGCCAGTACGTTCATGGGGCCAGTACTCTCATTGGGCCAGTGCGATCATTCCAGTGCGATCTTGGGTGGCGCGCGCGTTAAGAGGACATCTCGTAAGCCCGCTCTCCATGGGCTGAAATATCCAAGCCGTTCGCCTCGGTTTCGGCATCGACACGCAGCGGGGTGATGCGGGCACAAAGTTTGATCAGCGCCCACGTGGCAACCAGCGTCCATAGTCCAACCACCGCCAATCCGCCCAGTTGTGCCGCCCAAGTGCCGCCGCCAAAGACGGCCACCATCGCCGTGCCAAAAATGCCTCCCACCCCATGCACGCCGAAAACGTCCAACGTGTCGTCAATGCGCAGGCGCCCTTTGATCAGCACCACCACCTCTTGGCACAAAACCCCCGCCACACCCCCAATCACCAAAGCGGCCACAGGCCCCACATAGCCCGAGGCGGGCGTGATCGCGGCCAAGCCAGCAACTGTTCCTGTGACCAAGCCCACTGTGGAAACGCGCCCAAACTTGATCTTTTCATAAAGCGCCCAGGTGAGTGCGGCAGAGGCTGCCGAAATATGTGTGACCGTGATCGCCATAGCGGCCTGCCCATTGGCGGCCAGTGCCGATCCGCCGTTAAAGCCGAACCAACCCACCCACAGCATCCCGGCGCCGATCATCACCATGCCTGGCGAATGTGGCGGCGTGGTGCGGTGTTTGCGCGGCCCTATGGCGATGGCCACCAGCAAGGCCGCAATCCCCGCCGTTTCATGCACCACGATGCCGCCGGCAAAATCCCGCACTCCGATGGCACCAAAGATCCCGCCATCCGACAAAAACCCCGCCCCCCAGACCCAATGCGCCACGGGCACATAAACCACCAGCATCCAAAGGGCGGAAAACAACAGCACGAAGCCAAAACCCACCCGCTCGACATAGGCCCCCACGATCAGGGCGGGGGTGATGATGGCAAATGTCATCTGATAGGCGAAAAACGCCGCCTCTGGCAGGGTGCCGCGCAGGCTTTGCGCCGTGACACCCGCCAAAAAGGCGCGCTCGAACCCGCCCAGATA